>JABFRG010000297.1 GCA_013141295.1 Polyangiaceae bacterium | reverse complement strand
CGTCGGGACACTCGTGACTTTTCTGCCGCTCGAAAACGCGCCCGTCATTCTCATGATGGCCCGAACGCACGGCAATACACGAAAATTCCCGCATCTTCTGCGTCACGATCCGATCTACACCCAGTCGATAGGCCGTTCGAGCTTCACGCGACGGACTGAATGCGGCGAGGCCCTCCGCCACCTTGTCCAATTTCGCGCGGACGGTCCCGTGGCGCAAAGTGGCACGGCACCAAAATGCGTGAGAGCGAAGGACCTCATGGTTTTCCGCGTGGACGGGTATGATCTTCGTGACATCATTGCGCGAAGTCGTCTGCGTGGTAGGCTCGTTCCAACTGAGAGGGCACTCGCGAGACTCGTTCTCGTTCCCTCCCAATGCAGTGGGGTTGGCGAGCCGGTCGAGGTTCTTGGGTCGCGCGCGCCCATCGACTTGGAGTGCTCGGCTACGGGGCAGCTCGATCACGCAATGGAGACTTCTCGATGACAATTCGAAGCATGGCAGGCGCAATTGCAACATTGGTCCTGGTGGGCGGCTGCTCGAGCAGCGTTCCCAAGAGCAGCGGGGTGGAATCGGCCGATGCCGGGCCCGAGGGCTCGGTCTTGCGACCGGGCGAACTCCCCCTCTCCGACACACCGGTGTGGAAGGCTTCCAGCGCCCAGATCGAGATTCGCGGATTCGGCTTCTTCAGCGGCTCCTTCGCGTACGTCGTGACCCGCGATACGCTGACCGCCGAGCAGCGCACCAGCGTCGAGGGGTTGCGCCTGCTCGCCGCGAAGCCGACCGCGAAAGTGAGCGACGTCGAAGACTTCGGAATTCGCATCATCGACGCCAACGGCGACGTGGCCGACTATCGCGCCACCGAAGGCGACGCGCTCAGCGGAGACGAGAGCCCCCAGCGGCAGGCTCTGCCCTCGGTGGCCTATCGCACGCTCCAGCCGTTCCTGAAGACCATTCACTGCCTGGGTGCTCGCGCCACACCGAACAGCCCGGGCGGCACCGCGGCGCCGACCCTCGCAGACGCCGTTCTCACCGACGCGCCGACGCTCCCTCAGGATACCGGCTGCAGCAACGGTCTGTTCGTTCCGTACGACTGCAGCCTCAGCGCGCAGCGCCTCGAAGTGCCCGCCGCAGCGACCTATCGCATCACGCCCGAGCGATGCTTCGAGCGCACCACCCTGCACCTCTTCCGCGCCGACGACAGCTCGCTCGTCGTGGAGAGCCCCGCCGGTACCGCGTGCCAGCCCCTCGAACGAGCACTCACGCCGGGCAGCTACTGGCTCCTCGTGAACAAGGCCAACGCGAGCGGCTGCCCGAGCCAGGGGACGGCGGGCGACCTACTCTTCCGCGTGACCAAGTCCCCCTAGGAGCGAAGCGAGGGGTGACCGCGAAAGGGAACGGAGGTCTTCGCGGGCCCCTCCCTCTCGGTCTTGCATTGTTGCCGCTCGGGGTTGCATCGATGGGCATTGTGGCGCATCGATGCAAGACGCAGGATTGGGGGTATGAAGAACGTGACGACGCGTGAGATTGTCATTCCGCAGTTGACCGATCCGGAGGGGCTCGTGGTGCGCGAACGTGCGATCCCTGCGCTGGCGGCGGACGAGGTGCTCATCGCCATGGAGGCGACCGGGGTCTCCTATGCGGAGGTGCAAATGATTCGCGGGAAGTACCCGGGTCAGCCGGCATTCCCGTTCGTGCCGGGCTACGACGTGGTGGGCCGCGTTGCGGCGGTGGGTTCGGGCGTCGACCGTGCCCTCGAGGGCAAGCGCGTAGCGACCATCACCGAGACGGGATCGTGGGCGGAGCACGTGGTGCGGCGCGCGCACGAGCTGGTGGTGGTGCCCGAGGGGCTGGATCCGGCGGAGGTCGACACGCTCATCGTGAACGGCGTCACCGCGTACAAGATGCTTCACCGGACGGCGAAGGTGCGGCCCGGGCAGACCATCGTCGTTCACGGCGCAGGGGGCGGCGTGGGAACGGTGCTGGTGCAGCTCGCGCGGCTCGCCGGCGTGAACGTCATCGGCACCTGCAGACCCGCCCAACGCGAGGAGGTGGAGGCGATGGGCGCGACGTTCGTCGACTACACGCGCAATCAAGTGCCGGAAGACGTGCGCGCGCTGGCGCCCGCCGGCGTCGATGCGGTGTTCGATCACGTGGGTGGAGATTCGTTTCGAACCTCCTATGCCATGCTGCGTCCGGGTGGCTTCATGGTCGCCTTTGGCAACGCGTCGCTGGCCCGCGGAACGGGATCGCAGTGGGCCGCATTCGCGGGCTTCTTCCTGCGCAAGGCCCTCTGGAGCTTCAAGCCCGGCGGACGGCGCATGACCTTCTTCGATATCTGGGGTCGCGGAACCTTCGGCGCCGATCGCATCTTCCGGCCCACCCGCTTCTGGCGCGAGCTCCGGGAAGACATGGAGCGGCTCATGGATCTACTGGCCACCGGCAAGCTGAAGGCCAACGTCGCGCACCGGATACCGCTCCTTCGCGCGGGCGAAGCCATCGCGCAGCACCAGGCGGGCGGCTTCGTGGGCAAGATCGTCCTCGAAGGTCCCGGCCTCGCGGCACACGCGACCTGACGAGCCCTCAACACGCGCGCGCCAGGCGCTTCGAGAGGGCGCGGAGGTGCTTTCGCAGGGCTGGGGGTCCAGTCATGACGTCGAAGTCGATGCCGAGCCAAAGGATGCGCGCGACGAGGACGTCGAGGGTCGGCGCGCCGAGCTCCATGGTGCATCGCCCAGGGCTGGCTGGCTCGAAGAGCGCATCGAAGGCGCCCACCCGCGGGCGCACTTCGGCGAGCGGCGCATGCAAGAGCACCTTCGCGCGGTGCGGCTGTCCGTGTGACGAGAGCGAGCGCGTGACGTAGGCTGCGAGATCGCCGTCGGGTGGCGCACGGCCCGCGAATCGTTCGCTCTGCACTTCTACCTCGTGCACGCGGTCCAGGCGAAACGTGCGCCAGTCTGCCTTGGCGGGGTCCCAGGCGACGAGATACCAGAGCGTGCCCACCCGAACGAGGCGCAGCGGCTCCACCCGGCGGTCCGTCGCGGCGCCCTGGCGATCGCCGTACGCGATGCGCACGACCAGACGCTCCGTGCATGCGCGTGCGAGGACGGCCACGCTGGCGAGGGAGATGGGCCGCGACTTGACCGCGAGCTCCACCACGGCTCCCTCGAGCGCACGCAGGTTCCGCCGGAGCCGCGTCGGGAGAACGCGCTGGAGCTTCGTGAGCGCGCGCAGGGCCGCCGTCCCCGCCCCCGTCACGCCAGTGCCCGCGGCCACGTGCAGACCGATGAACACGGCGGTGGCCTCGTCCTCGTCGAGGGAGACCGGCGGCAGCGACGCGCCCGGTCCCAGCGCGTAGCCCCCCGCCACACCCCGGGTGGCGCCGATGGGATAGCCGAGACCGCGCAGGCGTTCGATGTCGCGCCGGAGCGTCCGCGGCGTCACCTCCAGGCGTTCCGCGAGCTCGGCGCCGGTCCAGGTAGCGCGCGACTGCAGCAACGTGAGGAGTCGGAGGATGCGACCGGAGGCCATGCGTGAAGGGTCGCACACATTGAGGACCGAATCTGTCCGCAATGGCTGCCAGGATGTTCGCCATGAAGCTCGCATCCGTTCGTCTCATCGCCGCAGACATCCACGCCATGGTCGCCTTTTACGAGATGGTCACCGGCCTGACCGCCAGCTGGCTCGCCCCGGTCTTCGCGGAAATCGTGACCCCCGGCGCGACCATCGCCATCGGCAGCATCGACACCGTCGCGCTCTGGAAGGAGGGCAGCGCCGAGCCCCGCGCCAACCGCACGGCGTTCCTCGAGCTCCAGGTGGACGACATCGAGGCCGAGTACGCGCGCCTCGAAGGCAAGGTCGAGCTGGAGCACCCGTTGAAGACGATGCCCTGGGGCAACGCGACCTTTCAGTTCCGTGACCCGGAGGGCACCGCGGTATCCCTCTACATGCCGGCCACCGAAGATGCGAAGAAGCGCTTCGCCGCGCGGTAGCGCTATTAGCAGCACTTGCTTATATTAGTACGCGCTGTTATTTGATCTCCGAGCGCTGCCGTCGCGGCGCCGAAGGAGAGCCATGAAGATCAAGTACCTGGAGATCGTCACCAATGACGTGGAGGCGGTTTGTGCGGCCTACGCGGCGGCCTATGGCGCCTCGTTCGGTGAGGCCGACGCTCGGCTCGGCAACGCGCGCACTGCGACGCTGTCGGGCGGTGGGCTGATCGGTGTTCGGGCACCCATGCACGCCGGCGAGACCCCGGTCGTGCGCCCCTACTGGGAGGTCGACGACATTCATGGGGCGGTGGCAGCAGCGGTGGCAGCCGGAGGCACGGTGGCGGTCCCGCCGATGCCGCTCCCCGGACATGGCAGTTGCGCCATCTACTTCCAGGGCGGCAACGAACATGGAATCTGGCAATCGGCGAAGGAGGGCTCGCAATGACGAACGCACTCGGACTCGAGATTTGCCGCGTGGAGAGCCGCGAGCACTTGGGCAAGCCGGCGCTGGTGGGCATTGCGATACGTACCTACGACACCACCGTGGAAGATCTCTGGGAGGCCCTCACCACGCCCGCGCGCCTGGTGCGCTGGTTCTTGCCAGTGGAGGGCGATCTGAAGTTGGGCGGCAAGTATCAGCTCATCGGCAATGCCGGCGGCACCATCACCCGCTGCGATGCGCCGGAAGCGCTCGACCTGACCTGGGAGTTCGCCGGCGGCACCAGCTGGGTGCGCGTGCGCCAGGCGCCGGAAGGAAAGAAGGCGCGGCTCACGCTCGAGCACATCGCGCATACCGATGCCATCGGCAAGGAGCACCTCGAGAAGTACGGCCCGGGCGCCACCGGCGTGGGCTGGGATCTCGCGCTGCACGGGCTCTGGCACCATCTCACCGAAGGCGGCAAGGCCCTCGATGCCGCAGCGTTCCAGGCTTGGCCGCAGTCGACCGAGGGCAAAGCCTTCATCCGCGCACGCGGCGAAGCGTGGGCCGAGGCGTACATCGCTTCCGGCGCCGACCCCGAGCACGCCCGCGCCCAGGCGGAGCGCACCATCGCCTTCTACACGGGTGCATGATGCACGCGTTCGACGTTCTGGGCGATCCGGTTCGCCGTCGCATCCTCGAGCTTTTGGCGAAGGGCGAGCACGCGTCCGGCGAGGTCGTGGAGATCATCGGCGAGGAGTTCGGCATCACGCAATCGGCGGTCTCGCAGCAGCTCAAGGTGCTCCGCGAGAACGGCTTTGCCACCGTACGCGCCGAGGGAACCCGCCGCCTCTACGCGGTCGACGCGCGGCCCCTCGGCGAGGTCGACGCCTGGCTCGGCCAGTTCCGCCGCTTCTGGGCCCCTCGCCTCGACGCCCTGGCCACCGAGATCGCCCGCGGCAAGCGCGCGCGCAAGCGAGAAGGAAGGTAGAGCGGCCTATCTGCTAGTGTAGTGCGCATGTTCGGACGGCGAGCGCGCGGGGCAGTGGGTGGATTGGCAGCGCTGGTGCTCGCGTGGGGCTGCGGGGGTATCACCACGGGCGCGCCGAGGGCGGACGCGAAGGACGGAGGCGCGGAGGCCTCGGTCGACGCCGCTCCCGCGAGCGTGCCGGTATGGAAAGCCACCAGCACGCAGCTGGAGCTCCGGGGCTCGGGCTCGTCCGATGGCTCGTTCGGCTACGTCGTCACTCAGCTGTCGATCACCGGCCCGGAGCAGATGGCGGTCCTGCGCATGCGCACGCTGGTAGCCGCGCCCACCCAGGTGGTGCCCGATGTGGAAGCGCTGCACTTCCGCATCGTCGACGCATCTGGCGAGGTTGCCGAGTATCGCGCCGCGCAAGGCGACGTCTTCGGTGCGAGCGAGAGCCCGCAACAACGCGCGCTGCCAACGCTCGCCTACGCGACGGTGGCGCCGTTCATGGCCATGGTCCACTGCCTGCGGTCGCACGACGTGCCGCCCTACCCCGGCACCGCATCGACCCCGACGTTGAACGGGCTCGATCTCTCGTTGGCCGAGAAAGTTCCCTACGAGAACGGGTGCATCAACGGCCTGTACATGCCCGAGGCGTGCGGGCTCACCGTGTACCGCTTCGAGGTGCCGCGCCCCGCCACCGGCGATGGCCCCGTGCGATATCGAATCTCCCTCGATGCGTGCTTCGATCGCACCACCCTCCACGTCTTTCGCGACGACGTCCCGGTGGTGCAGAGCGCGCCCGGCACCGCGTGCGAGCCCCTCGACACCCAAGATGCGCTCACCACCGGCACCTACTGGCTCGTGGTGAACAAGGCCAACGCCGACGGATGCCCCGGCCGCGGTACCGCCGGCGACATGGCGCTCCGCGTGGTTCGCCTGCCGTAGGCCTGGCTCACGCGCTCGTAGTACGCCTCAAACCAGATCCGCGTCGGACTCGGTCGGCGCGTAGGGCTCGGCAAGCCCCCCGTCAGGCTTGGTGATCCCCGCCCTAATACCTGCACTCACGATCTGCTCCGGGGTCATCCCCTGAATTTTCTGGAGGACCACGCGTCGCTCGCGAGTTCGCTCGTCGAGTCCAGGCTCGGTCGGAGGGAGACGAATGAGACGCTCGGGCATCGACACCCCTCTAGTATGGGCGGAACACGCCGCGGATGCAACCGGGGCGACGCACCACGAGTTGGATGTGCGTTTCACGAAATATTTTGCTGCCATCCAGCACCGGATCCCCCTCGTGAAATGCACCGCGAACGCTGTCGTAGGGTGTGCTCCCCTGGTCGAGCTGGTCGAGGTAGAAGTTCACCAAGGCGCAGTCGAGTCGCCTGAGCTTGTGATCGGGCGCCTTGCCCCCATTGACGGGCAGCGGTGCACTCTTCGCCTGGTAGCCGGCGCGGAACATGTCCGCACAGACGCCGAGCTCCTCCGTGGCTCGCGTGTCCATCAGATCGAAGCAGTTCCCCAGGGAGATGATCGCGCCCACGACGCTGGGCTCGGCAATCTTCCCTAGCTCCTTTTGCTCCTGCGCAAATCGCAGCGCGCGGTCGGGACCGTACTCCCAAAAGTAGATGCCACGCCCCAGCCAGTCGTAGTCGTTCTCGCTGGGCTGAAACCGCTCCCCACGAAGCAGGCGGTCGGCCACCGACGCTCGCAGCCGTGAAAGCCCTGGACCAGCCGGTCGTACATCCAGTGCGAATCCGAAGCGGAGCTCATCGGCCACCGTCCTTCCCTTGGAGGCACCTCGATCCTGCGGCCTCCAGCCTTCCCCGCACCCTCGCCGCGTGAACGCTCATGGGTACATTGTATGTCGGCCACCGCCGACCCGAGAAGGCATTCGAGCCGGGAATGCGGCAAACGCAAGTAGGCCCGCGTCGGGGGTCGACGCGGGCCTTCGGAGTGTCGCATTCGCTACGGGTCACGCCTTCTTGTGGTGACGGCCCTTCCCTTGGTGGCCTTCGTGCGCGGTCTTGCGAATCTCCTGCGCCTCTTCCTTGGTCACCTTGCCGTCGGCCTTGGCGGCGTTGATGGCGGTCTGCACCTTGGCGACGCGGGCGTCGAAGCGGGCGCGCCATTCCTTGGCCTTGGTGGCGTCGACCTTCTTGGCCGCGATGCGTTCCTCCATCTTGGCGCGCATCTTGGCGACGCGCGCATCGTGGTGAGCCTGGAAGTCGGCGGCGGGCACCGGGTACGCCACCGCGTCTTTGCCGTCTCCGTGACCACGGCCGTCGGCGCTGGCGAGGCCGGCGAAGGTGACGAGCGGGAGCGAGAAGAGCAGAGCGAAGAGCGAGCGTTTCATGATGGCGTTTCCTGCGTTCGTTGGGGGGGTGGAGACCTTCGTTTCGGTCTCATGAGGTTTGACGCTCGAGCCCGCCGTTCGATGCCCCGCTTTGCATCTCTTTACGTTCTGTTCTGGCGCCAGAACAACACTGTTATGTGAATAAATCCATGCAGTTACAGAGGAAGACGCCGACCGAATGAGCGGCAGGTAGGATGGTGCGCGATGAGACGTTTTTCGGTGGTGGTCGTAGGTTTGGTGCTGGGATGTGGTGGTGCGCCGACGCCGCAGACGGAGGCGCGGGTGCCGTCGAGCAAGGTGCCGGTGCCGCCGGCGCCCGATGCGGGTGGACCGGTGACGAAGGCGTCGTACGTGTCGCGGTTTCCGGATGTGCGGGTGCGCGACGGGCTGCCGAAGGCCGACGGTCCGCGACTGTTCTTCACGTTGGGGGCGGGCGACGCGCGGCTGGGTGAGTACCGCGAGGTGGAGATCGCGACCGGCGAGCCGTGGAGTGGCGGCGGGACGGCGCACAAGTTCCACGCGTGGGTGCTGCCGAAGGACAAGTTCGCGGTGGGCTGGAACGGTCTCGTGTATCCGGTGGTGAAGGTCGGTGAGCGGGCGGATCTCGCGGCCGACGTCCAGGCACTCATCGCCAATGACGACAAGCAGCGCGCGGCCTACGCCAAGGACCACGCGGGCTCGGCGTATCGCAATGCGTCCCTCGTGGGCGAAGAATCGGGGCTCTCCGAGGCCACGCTGAACGCACCGAAGGTGGCGATGCTGGCGCTCCTGGGGAAGAACGATCTGGCGGAGGCGCTGCGGACGCGGCTCTTCGGCACCGAGCCTGCCGACAAGGTGCTGGAGACGTTCGCGGGCGACTACCTGTGGGCGCGCTTCGAGCGCGCGGTGACGGCGCACATGCGCGGCGACGCCGAGCTGGCGTACGAGAGCCTGAAGGGACTCGCCGATGCCGCCGACGACGCCGATCGAGCCTGCGACGCGGCGGGCTCGAAGCGTCCCGATCAAGCGAAATCGCGCTTCCACTGGGGCACATCGTCCACGCGCATGCTCGAAGACAGTGAGCGCCGGCTGCTGCGCGGCGCGCGTGCACCGCTGGATCTCGAAGCGCTGGCGAAGCAACCGGCGAGCGCGCAAGTTCCGATCTTGATCGACCACCTCGACGAGGTCGCGGAGCGGCAGTGGGGGCAGCCGGGTGGCGTCTCACTGGGATCGTCGCCCATCGTGGCGGCGCTGGTGAAGCTCGGCGATGCTGCGGTTCCCGCGCTGCTCGACGTGCTGGAGTCGGACAAGCGACTCACGCGTTCGATGCACTTCTGGCGCGATTTTGCGCGTTCCCGCTCGGTCCTGGGCGCCCACGAAGCCGCCTACGCCGCGCTGATTGCCATTCTGGACTTCTCGCCCTTTCAAACGGCTTCCACCGGCGATGATCTCTCGCAGCGGGAAGACGCCCAACGAAAGAAGCTCGCCGCCGAGGTGCGCGCCTTTGCCGAGAAGTGGAAGGGCGTATCGCAAGAAGAACGCTGGTTCGGTCGGCTCGCCGACGACGCCACGCCCCACGTGGGGTGGGTCGAAGCCGCGGCAGCCATCACGCGAACCACCAATCAGCAGCGCGTTCGTTCCACCATGTTCGGGGGAGTCATCACCATGACCCCTCTGGTGCCTGGGAGCGTATCCAAGGTGGCCGGTGAGGCACTGCGCAGCAAGCGCGCGCCGTCCGTTGCCGACCTCCTCGAGAAGCGCAGCCTCGCAGTGCAGACCAGCGGCGATGCGAATGGCGCCTGCACGCTCTCGTTGGCGCTGGCCGAATGGGAGCCCACCACGGCCAACACCCAGCGCGTGCTCGCCGCGCACTTTCGCGGCCTCGCGACGCCCGCGAACGGCAGCGGCCCCGGCTTCGAGAACGCACGGTGCATCGTCGAGCTGAGCCGCGCGCGCTTCATCGCAGGCGACACGAGCGCGCTCGCCGACTTCGGCACCTGGGTTTCGCGGGTAGCGCCGCCACAGGGCTCCTTCGACACCACGCAGGTGGTGCTCTTTCTGGGTATTCGACCGGCCGATCCCGATCTGGTCAAAGCCGCAGAGGCGATGTTCAAAACAGGCTCGCCCTGGCTGCCGCTGGTTTCCACCACGAAGGGGAGCTCCGGTCCGCTGCAGTTCGCTCTCACCGACATCCTGCGGCAGACCGAGCTCCTGGCGCTTCCGGCATTTCGTCGCTTGGTCCTGCGAGAGCTTTCCAATGCCACGCCCATGGGCACCATCAAAGTCGGCACCAACC
>JABFRG010000369.1 GCA_013141295.1 Polyangiaceae bacterium | reverse complement strand
CTGCTCGCCGGGATCGCCGGCGGCGCCGTGGCCTTCATGAGCCACGAAGACGACACGGCGGCGGAGGCCACGCCCAAGAGCGCGAGCACCACGGCGGCAGCCAGCACCGCGAGCGCCGATCCCGCCACGCCCCTGGCCTCGGGAAACGGACCGCTGACGTCGTCCAAGCCCGGCGCCGTCCCTGGCGTGCCGCGCGGTGATCGCAACTTCTCCCTGGACGCGTCGGCGCCCGACGCCTCGCGCAATGCCTCCGGGCTCGACGCCTCGCTCCCGCCCACGCCGGGCAACAACGGCCCGCGCATCGGCCAGAGCTGCAGCAAGGAAGGCGACGGCAAGTACGACGTTCACATCGAGTGCCACAGCGGAAAGTGGACCTGCCAGGATGGCTACGAATCCTGCGGCCACCCCGACTACTGCGTGAACTTCGCGATGAACTGGGAGAACTGCGGCGGCTGCGGAAAGACCTGCGCCAAGAACGAGATCTGCAGCATGTACCACTGCCGCACGTGCACCCTGAACGGTGAGGGCTGGTGCGGCGATACCTGCGTCAACCTCAGCCGCGATGCCAACAACTGCGGCCACTGCGGCAACAACTGCTTCAGCCAGACTTTCGGGAAGAAACGCTTCTGCGTGGCCGGAGCCTGCAGCGAGAAGGCATTCTGATGAGACCCCGGAATCTCGAGATGAAATTGCCGTTCCGGGCGCATCGGGGTAAGTCTCGAGGGCTCATCCGAGCGCTACCGTATGCCCCCGCCGCTCACGCCACTCCAGTTCGACGCCGTCTATCGGGAGCATTTCGCCTTCGTCTGGCGAACTGCACGGTACCTGGGCGTTCCCCGAGGGGAGCTGGAGGACGTGGCGCAAGACGTGTTCCTCACGGTGCAGCGCAAGCTGTCGGACTACGACGGCCGAGTCAGCGTGAAGAGCTGGCTCTACGGGTTCGTGCGGCGGGTGGTGGCGGATCACCGGCGGCGCTACCGGCGCAAGGAATCGAAGCTGCGGGGCGCGCCCGAGGAGCAGGGCCTCGACGCCTACGAATCGGTGCAGCCGACGCCGCTGGCCACGCTGGAGAGCTCGGAGGCGCTGGTGCGCCTCGATCGTGTGCTGGCGCTGCTCACGCCCGAGAAGCGGGAGACGTTCTTGCTCGCGGAGCTGGAAGAGATGACCGCCGCGGAGATCGGCGAGGTCATGTCGGCCAACGTGAACACGGTGTACACGCGGCTCCGTGCGGCGCGCGAAGAGATATCTGCACACTACACCAAGATGTTCGGGGATCCGAATACCCCAGGAGGGCGCGATGAGTGAGCTTCCGCGAGGTCTGCAGAATGCCATCGGCGCCTCCCGCCGCGAGCTTTCTCCCAGCGAAACCGACCGCGCGCGGGTGTGGCAGCGGCTCGCCGAGGCGGGCGTCCAGACCGGCGAGCCGGTGGAGCTCGGCGCGCGCGTTCGCGCCATCGGAGATGCGCCCGCCAAGCGCGGTGGCGCGGTCATCTACCTGGCCGCCGCCAGCGTGGCCATTGCAGCCGGCGCGCTCGGCTACGTGGCCACCAAACGCTTCCAAGGAACCGAAGGCAATCACGCGGCCGCCACCAGCCCCTATGCTCCGACGTCCCTCGCCTCGGTGGTCCCCAGCGCCAAGCCCAGCGCGAACGACGCCAAGGACGCCGGCCACGACTGAGCGCCGCGCTGCGCGACAGCCGCCGGAAAAGCAAAACGCCGATGTGCATCGCTGCACATCGGCGTTCTTCTCTTCTGGAGAGGAGAACCGCGCGGCCTTGCGACTGCAGCGGTTCCCTTCGAGTTGTGGAGCCGAGGGGGATCGAACCCCTGACCTCATCCATGCCATGGATGCGCTCTCCCAGCTGAGCTACGGCCCCTTGAGATGCACGCGGTGGTTGCCGTGCAACAAGTGGTGCGCCCCTTCTACAAAGAGATCGGCGCGATGTCTCGTATTTTTTCGCCTTCATGGCAGACTCTGCGCATGCACCGGGCTTTTCGTGGATTTCTTGCGGGTCTTTTCGGTCTTCTTGCGGTCAACGCATGCAGCGGGAGCACCACGTCGCTCTCCAGCACCCCCGACTCGAGCGTCGCGGATGCCGGGATCGGCGTCGACGCGGAGGGTGACGACGCGGCAACCGGCGACGCGTCCCTGCGCGGAGACGGCGGAGACGGCGGCGCCTCGGTCGACTCGGGGGCGCTGTGCGTGGCCCAGAGCGGCGGCGGCGGGAGCGGAGGGAGCGGCTCCTGCAGCTCCGAGAGCACCTACGCCTGCGGCACCGAGACCCGCGGCATCGCCTGCAAATGCCCGGAAGCTCGCTGCACCTGCACGCTGAACGGCGTGGCGGTGAAGGAGATCTCCTTCGGCAAGTGCCCGGCCTGCGGCTTCGGGACGGCGGATCTCGCGGCCTGCGGCATCACCGTAGCGCCCGACGATGGGGGCGGCGGCTCCAGCACCTCGTCCACCGGCGGCTCCAAGTAGGGCGCTTTTTCCCTCGATGCGGTCGATTCTTACGAGCCGCAATACTACAGAGACCCCGTGAAAGATCGTCTGCACCTCCTGCTCGCCTCGTCCCTCGCGGTCTTCGTGGTGGGCATCGCCATCGCCATGGCCATGTATCCGGGCGGCACCTGGAACGATCCGATGCACCAAGGGCACGATTTCTTGCAGAACTTCTTCTGCGATCTCACCCACGACGTGGCCCTCAACGGGGGCGGCAATCGCTGGGGCTCGCGCATCGCCACGGTCGCGATGGTGGCGCTGGTGCCGGGCATGGTGGCCTTCTGGCTGCTCACGGCGCGCCTGCTCCCGCGAGGCTTCGGCCAGACCATGGTGCGCGTCTCCGGCATCTTCTCGGCGGTGGGTGTGGCGGTGGTGGCGGTGCTCCCGTCGAACCACCTGGGACCGCTGCACGGCTTCGCGGTCATCATGGGGACGGTCCCGGGGCTTTTCGCGTCGCTCACGGCGACCGCGGGTCTCCTCCGTGCGGGGCACAAGGCGGCCGCCGCGCTGGGCGGGCTCACGCTCCTCACCTCGGCCATCGACGCGGCGCTCTACGTGCAACACATCAGCGCCCACGCCAACAGCACGCACCCGCTGCTGGCGCCGGTGCAAAAGGTGGCCGCCGGCTTCCTGGTCGCGTGGATGGCTTCGGTGGCCCTGGCCGCCAGCAAGCCGAAGAAGGCGACGGCGACCAAGCTGCCCCCGCCCTCGCCCGCCGAAGAAGACCCCAGCGCCGTCTGAGCTAGGCCCTTACATGCGCTCCACGACCTCGATGCCCAGGAGGCCGAGGCCGGTGGCGATCTGCCGCCCCACGAGCCAGGTGAGCGTGAGCCGCGAGAGGCGCTCGGCGCCCTCCACCTTGAGGATCGGACAAGCCTCCCAGAACGTGCTGAAGTCCCGGGCCACGTTGTAGAGGTGATCGCAGAGAAGGTGGGGCTGGTAGGTCTCGCCAGCGGTGAACACGATGTCGCCGAAGCGGAGCAGCGTGAGGCCTAGGGTGCGCTCCTCCGGCGCGACCAACTTCACCTCGCCGTCGGGCTGCGACGCGAACTCCAGCTCGGCCTTGCGGAAGAGCGAGCGGGTACGCGCGTATGCATACTGCAAGTACGGGCCGGCGTTCCCCTGGAAGGAGATCATCTTGTCCCAGTCGAACATGTAGTCGGTGGTGCGATTTTGCCGCAAATCACCGTATTTCACCGCGCCGATGCCCACCTTGCGGGCGGTCTCGGCGATCTCCTCCTCGGGGATCTCCAAGCCGTCCTCGCGAATGCGGGCGAGCGCGCGCTCCTCTGCCTCGTCGAGGACGCTCTGCAGCGTGACCGCCTTGCCCTCGCGGGTGCGCAGGGCCTTGCCGTCGGGGCCGAGGATGGATCCGAAGGCGATGTGGTCGTAGCGCAGGTCGACGCCCAGCATCTTCATGATGGCGAAGAGCTGCTTGAAGTGGTGGGACTGCGGGGTGCCCACCACGTACAGGGAGCGGTCGGCCTTGAAGTGGTCGCGGCGGTAGTAGGCGGTGGCGATGTCGGTGGTGGAGTACAGGAAGGCGCCGTCGCGCTTCTGCACGATGAACGGCTCCTTGAAGGTCGCCAGATCCTTGGGCGAGTCTGCGAGCTCGTTGAAGAACACGCACATGGCGCCTTCGCTCTCCCGCGCCAGGCCCTTGTCTTTCAAGGTCTGCACCACGCCGGGGAGCATGTCGTTGTAGGCGCTCTCGCCGAGCCACGCGTCGAAGGTGACGCCCAGGCGCGCGTAGATCTTGTCGAGCGAAACCCGCGTCGCCTTCACGAAGCGCTCCCAGGCGGCCACGTTGGCGGGATCGCCGCTCTGCAGCTTGGCCAGCTCGCTCCGCGCCTCTTCGGCGAAGGCCGGCTCTTCCTTGGCCTTGGCGGTGGCGAGCTTGTACACCCGCTCGAGCTCGTCGATGGGCGCGCTGTCGAGGGCTTCTTCGGAGCCGAAGGCGCGCATGCCGGCGATGAGCAGGCCGAACTGCGTGCCCCAATCGCCGAGGTGGTTATCGCCGATGACCTCGTGGCCCACCGTCCGCAGGAGCCGCACGATGGCGTCGCCGAGAATGGTGGAGCGAATGTGCCCCACGTGCATCTGCTTGGCGATGTTGGGGCTCGAAAAATCGATGACGATGCGCTCCGATTTCTCGACCTTGGAAATGCCCACGTGGGCGTCTTTGGTGAGGGCGTCGAGGCGCTTCTCGAGCCAGGCCGGCGCCACGCGCAGGTTGATGAACCCGGGGCCGGCCACCTCCACCGCGGCGAAGGCCTCGTGACCGGTAAGCTTCTCGGCCACCTTGGTGGCCAGCTCGCGCGGGTTGCCCTTCATCTGCTTGGCCAGCGGAAGCACGCCGTTCACCTGGAAATCCCCGTGCTTCGGGTCCTGGGTGGGGCGCAAGATCGCCGGCGAAGCCGTCCCGAGGGCGTCTTGAATGGCCTGACCCGCAATCTCCGAAAGCTCGACATCGATGCGCATGGTGCCTTGGACTTAGCGTAGGTGGCCGCCCCCCGTCTACGGACCGCGCTTTTTCCGCCAACGCACGCAACTCCGGCGCCATCCGGCCGATGAGCCGGAATGAGCAACAACGTCAGCGGCACCTCCGGCACCTCCCGAACCTGTTCCACGCAGGACGACGACGACGATCGCGTCCACAACGAGGAGATGGCGACCCGCCAGGCGCAGCGCCTGCTCAACGATCTGAACCCCGGGCGCCTGAAAGAGAGCGGCAAGCTCGACGAAGGTACCGTGCTGGCCCTCAAGGCGTTCCAGCGAGACAACCACCTGGAGGTCACCGGCAAGGCCGACGGCCCCACCATCGCCAAGCTCGAGGACGCGATCCGCGCGAAGGATCAGCAAGCCGCAGACGCAAAGGCAGCCGAAGGTCCGACCTTCCAGAGCTTGGGCGAGGCGTTGCTGGGGCCTCAGCTCGCCCATCCCCTCAAGACCATCAAAGAGGCCGCAAAGGACGTAGCCCAGTCGCTCGACCTCGGTCTAAATGCCGCGCAGCTCGCGCCTGGCGAGTCCTATGAGATCAAAGCGAAGGCTGCAGCCCGCGTCGAGGTGGGAGGCGCGGAGAGCGGCGCTGCGAAGGCGACGTGCAACGCGGACGGCACGTACACCGTCGAGATTGGCGCGGATGTCGCCTTGACGGCGGGCATCAGCCTGGGCGTGGGTGCGGAAGCCAGCGTCGGCGCGGGCGGCAAGCTGACCTTCTTGGCCAAGGATAAGGAGGAGGTGCTGCGGATGGGACGCCTTCTCTCGCGAGCCATGTTTCCGGCGGCGCAGTTGGCGACCGGGCAGCTCCCGAGCCCCCGGGATGTCGCCTTCCTCCAGGACGCGTGCACGTCCATCACGCTGCGGAGCACCGCTGCGCTCAAGGCCTCGGCGGAACAAGGGATGGGCGTACCATCTCTGCCGGGCGGAAGCGGTGGCGAGGCCAGCCTTCTCGGCGACGCTACCGGCTCGGTGACCATCAAGCTGAGCCACGGCACGGTGAAGGACATCGTGGTGGAAGGCGACCTCAAGCTGCAAGCCGACGGGCGATTGGCTGCGGGGCGCAAGGACAGCAACGTATCGAGCTTCAAGGTCTCGAGCACCTGCGCGAGCATAGGATTGAGCGCAGGCGCCGAGGCTCATGTGAAGCTATCGCAGCACTACGAGGTGCCCCCAGGGACCAAGGTGGGGACAGCGCTCGCCGCATTCGGCAAACAACGCCCCGGCGAGACGGTGCTCGCGCTCGGAACGTTGAAGAAGACCACCAAGGACGTCGAGCTCTCGTTCGAAAGCAAGGCCGAGGTCAACATCTCGGTGGCAGGCGTCGGGGGGATGGGGGCGCGCGGCAAGCTCACGCTCTCCAACGTCGGCAATTTCGGTACCGTCGCCAGCAAGCTGTCGAGCCTCGACTTCGATGGCGCGATCGAGGCTCTTCCCGCTGGCTGCGTAGCGACGATCCACGTGGCAACGCTGGGCCAGCGAAAGCACCTGGATGCGAGCTCGCCCACCATGGACGCAGGCGGAATCAAGGCGTCGCTCAAGGTCCAAGCGACGAAGATCCAGGAGACCACGTCGCACGATGCATCGGGACGTCCGTCCGACGTTCTGAACAGCGCCATGCACCTCCGGCCCGGCGCGCCGGCGCCCAAGCACTCCCAGCTCGATACGAATGTGCAGGACCAGCGCTATGCGCGGGTCGCGGGGTGAGCGGGTCGTGGTAAAAGCGAGCGCGTGAAAACCCGCGCGCTCGTCAGTGGATTCCTGGTCGTTTCTTCGGTCGGTTGCGGCGACACGCCGCCCCCCAACGTGGCGCCGCTTCCGAGCGCCGCGCCCACCGCCAGCGCCACCAGCACGGCCACAACGCCGGCACCTGCGCCCACCGCGTACGTGCCGGCGCCGCCGCGTTACGAGAACCCCGGCGGCATGTGGATGCCCAACCAGATGGCGGCGCATGCGGCGAAGCTCAAGGAGCTGGGCCTCGGCTTCGATCCGGCGCAGCTCGCCGACCCCACCTCCGACGTGCTGGGCGCGGTGGTGAGCCTCGGCGGGTGCTCCGCCTCCTTCGTCTCGCCGAGCGGCCTCGTCATCACCAACCATCACTGCGCGGTGGGCGCCCTGCAGCTCAACTCCTCGAGCGCAGCGAACCTGCTCAAGGACGGGTACATCGCCAAGACCCGCGCCGACGAGAAGTCGAACGGCCCCACTGCGCGGGTGTTCGTGACGCAGAAGGTGACC
This sequence comes from Polyangiaceae bacterium, assembly GCA_013141295.1. Taxonomy (GTDB): domain Bacteria; phylum Myxococcota_A; class Polyangia; order Polyangiales; family Polyangiaceae; genus JABFRG01. Next base: position 2,770 of record JABFRG010000369.1, on the reverse strand, counting down.
GACGTCACCAAGCAGGTGTGGGACATGACCCTGGCCACCCACGTCACCGATCGCGAGCGCTTCAAGCTCATCGAGAAGCGCCAGAAGGCGCTGGTGGCGGAGTGCGAGAAGGACCGGCCCGGCACCCGCTGCACCGTCTCGACCTTCTACGACGGCGCCGCCTACTACCTCATCGAGCAGCTCGAGCTCCGGGACATTCGCCTGGTGTACGCGCCGGCCGAGGGCGTGGGGAACTACGGCGGCGAGATCGACAACTGGCGCTGGCCCCGGCACACCGGCGACGTCTCCATGTTCCGGGCCTACGTGGGCAAGGACGGCAAGCCCGCCGACTACTCGCCGGACAACGTGCCGTACGTTCCGGCACACCACCTGAAGCTGGCGCAGAAGGGGCTGGAGGAGAACGATCTGGTGTTCGTGGCCGGCTACCCCGGGCGCACCCACTCGCTGAAGAGCCGCGCCGAGGTGGAGGACTTCGTGACCTTCCGCTACCCGCGCACGCAGAAGCTCTGCGAGGACCGACTGGCCGCGCTCGAGAAGATCACCGACAAGGAAGCCGCCCTTCGCGCCACGCCGTTCGTGCGCTGGTTCGGCAACACCCTCACCAACACCAAGGGCATGCTCGAGGGTCTGGTGAAGGACGGCCTGCTCCAGCAAAAAGTGGAGCGCGAGGCCGCGTTCACCAAGTTCATCGAGGCCGAGCCCGCCCGGAAGAAGCGCTATGCGCCGGTGCTGGCCGAGATCGCCAAGGCCTACGAGGACGCGCGCAAGCACCGGGAGTCGGACGCTGAGCTACGGTCGGAATTCTTGCTGCCGCGGCTGGTGGGCGCCGCCTACCAGATCGTGCGCATGGCGGAAGAGCGGCCCAAGGCCGACAAGGAGCGCGATCCCGACTACCAGGAGCGCAACTGGCCCCGGCTCACCCAGGGTCAGGAGGCCATGGAGAAGCAGTACAGCCGCATCGTCGACATGACGCTCTTCAACCTGGCGCTGGCGCGGCACGCGAAGGCCGACCCCAAGGAGCGCGCACCGGTCGACGCCATCCTGCGCAAGCTATTTCCGGTGAACCCCAACGCCACGCCGTACAAGCCGCCGGTGTCGATACTCTTCGAGGACACCCGCCTGGAAGACACGGGGGCCCGCGTGCAGCTCCTCAAGACCGCGACCCTGGCGGATCTGAAGAAGAGCCAGGACCCGATGATCCGCTTCGCCCTGGCCCTGCGGCCGCTGGTGAAGGAAGCCGACGAGCGCGACGAAGCCCTCTCCGGCCACATGGCCTACCTGAAGCCGACCTACTTCGAGGCGCTCCGGGCCTTCGAAGGCCACGAGATCGCCCCCGACGCCAACGGCACCCTGCGCATCACCTACGGCACCGTGCGCAGCTACCGCCCCAAGAAGGACGCGCCGTACTTCGCGCCGTTCACCTTGCTCCCGGAAGTGGTGGCCAAGAACACCGGCAAGGAGCCGTTCGACGTGCCGCCGAAGTTGCTTGCAGCCTACACGCAGAAGAAGTTCGGTAGCTACGTCGACAAGCGCTGGGGTCAGGTGCCGGTGGACTTCCTCGCGGACTTGCAGATCTCCGGCGGCAACTCCGGCTCGGCCACGCTCAACGCCAAGGGCGAGATCACCGGCCTGGTGTTCGACGGCAACTACGAGGCGCTGGCCTCCGACTGGCTGTTCAAGCCCGAGCTCACCCGGAGCATCCACGTCGACATTCGCTACGTGCTCTGGCTCCTCGACGCGGTGGACGGCGGCGATCACCTGATCCGCGAGATGGGCGGCACGCCTTCGGTCGACTGAAGTAGGACGAGCGCGCACCGGATCCCGGCGCGCGCTCGCTTCACGATTTCGAAGAGGTCAGGCCGCGCGACGCTTGCGCAGGGCGCCGAGCACCACCGCGACGCCCACCGCGAGCGCACCGAAGCCCCAGGGCGAGCTGTCGCTCGACGTGTTGCAGCCGCCGTCGTCGGTCTTCCCGCTGGTACCGCCGGAGGTGCTGGAGCTGGTGGACGTGTTCCCGGACCCGCTGGAAGAGCTGGAGGAGCTCGACGAGCTGGAAGAGCTGGAAGAGCTCGACGAGGAGCTGGTGGTGGCGTCGGTCGTCGTGCTGCCGTCGGTGACGCCAGCGTCGGTGACGACGATGGGCTCGAGCTGCGCGCGGATCTCACCGCCGGGGTTCGCGGCGGTGTGGATGTTCACGTAGAGGCCGTTGGCCTTGAGCAGGGTGTCTTGGGCCGGGCTCAAACTGGTGGACGCCACGATGGGGCTCACCAGCGTGGGAAACGTGTAGATGACGTTCCCGACGACGCCCTTGGCGGCGGTATGAAAGTGCCCGGAAGTCGGCGCGGGGACATCGTGCGTGATGGTGCACGTGAGCTGCCGGACAACGTCGTCGTAGGTGCAGACCGCGTTGCCCTTGAACGTGGAAGCGTTGGCCGGCACTTCGTTGGCGCCGTTGAGCGCTCCACCCCAGTTGGTGACGGCGGCGGAGGCGGAGCCGGCGACGAGGAACGCGACCAGGGCCGAGAGGACAGCGGACGGCTTCATTGCGCCAGGGTAGGGGCCTTCGCGCGCGGAACCTAGTACCTTTCGCCGTACGGCGCGGGGCGCTGTACAACCTTGCGACCGCGACACGGATGTCGCGACCGACCGAGCCCGTGACGCAAGAACACCTTTCGAATCGAATGGCACACGCGTTGCGGTAGGCTCCCGCCCATGAGGTTCGGAATGCGTTTTGGATCGCGCACTTTGACCATGGTGATGCCTTTAGCCC
>JABFRG010000321.1 GCA_013141295.1 Polyangiaceae bacterium | reverse complement strand
GAGCGTGTCGGCTTCGTAGGCGAGCCGTCGCAATCGCTCGCAGCCGTCCGCGAGGGTGGCGGGCTCGCCGAGCGAAGCGAACGTTCCGTCGCGGCCCCATTCCCGGAAGCGCGCGCGCAGCTGGGCTTCGACCGTGCTCGGCGTGGCGCTCACGTGATCCCCGAAGTGAGGAGGAAGTTGAAGGTACCGAATTTCGAGCAGTAGGCCGGCTGCGAGCACAACGTGGTTCGACGGTTGGCCAAGAGCAGCAGCATCGGTGAGACCTCGCCGGGGTTCGGCGCGCCGGCGTCCGCCAGCTCGACGCGGCTCGGCGGCACGAGCTCGTAGTCGGGCGCCGGGCGTCCTCGGTCGAGGGCCACCTGGGTGCGGCCCCGCAAGAAGCGCACGAGCCGTGCGAGGAGGCGGCGATCTCCCCGGGCCGCGCGGATGATGATGACGCTCAGCACCCGGTCGGCTCGCTGCGCTCGGCAGTAGCGTCGAAAGGCCTGAAAGAGCAGGAGCGGCACCGGTCCGTTGCGCTCTGCCGCCCGCACGGCGAAGCGCGCCCCTTCCACGTATCGCCCCTCGGTCCACGACGGCCCCAGCAGATCGAATTCGAGCTCCGCATAGAAGGGCCGACGCTCGGGCGGCTGCATGCGGATGCATCCCGTCATCTCCCCCTGGGCGTTCCAAACGCCCGCGAAGTCGCAGGTCGGATCGCGCGCCTCCTGGTCCAGCTGCGCGGCGTGGTCGAGGTCGGGCATGTCGAGCCCGAGGTCGTGGTGGTACACCGCATAGCGAAGACGCTGACACTCCCGGAGGAGCGCCTCGTCCCGCCCGGAGAACAAGCGAACCTGGTTCTGCGACGCGGACGCAAGTGTGCTCTGACCGCCCATGGGGCTTTCCTGCACGTCGGCCTCCTCTCGAGAAAAGTCTAAGGGTGACTCACCATGAGCGAGTCACCCAGTGATTGAACCACTTTGCGGGCCGAAGTCAAGGCGTCGCCGCGCGAAAGGCCAGGGCCTGTTTCGCCTTGCGCTGGGGCGCCCCCTTTTGGGACGGTACGGTCGCGCTTCCCGTCGCGAGATCTCCTCGCGCCGCGATGCCCCGCGGAGACTGCTCATGGATGCGAGGACGACGCCGGTCGACATGGTGCTGAACCACGGCACGTACTGCTCGGCGCGCTGCGCGGCGGTGCTCGAGGGCAAGCTCGGGCGCACCTCGCTCCGCAGCTATCCGCCGGCCGACAACCGCGATCTCAAGCGCGCCCTGGCGCGGGACGCGGGCGTGGCCTCCGACAACGTCCTGGTGGCCAACGGCAGCGGCCCCATCCTGAAGTCGGTCATTCCGTTCCTCATCGAGCGCAAGATCAAGCGGTCCCCGCTGCGCATGGCGCGCTTTCTCCTGAAGCGCGTGGCGTATCCCATCATCACCACCAACCTCACCTACTCCAAGGTGCCGGCCGGCGGCGTGCGCGTGGGGCTTCGCTGCGTGCTCGTCCCGCTCGACCCCGCCCGCGGCTTCGCCCTCGACCTGCCCGCGCTCGAGGCCAAGCTCCAGCAGCACGACGGGCTCGTTTACCTGTGCAACCCCAACAATCCCACCGGCAACGTGCTGATCACGCGAGCTGAGCTCGAGCCGTTGCTCACGCGGTACCCCGACTCCTACTTCTTCGTCGACGAAGCCTACGTGCACTATCTGGAGGCGGAAGAGCACGCGCCCATCGCCGATCTCGTGCTGCGCCATCCGAACCTCATCGTGCTTCGCAGCTTCTCGTTCGCGTACGGCCTCGCAGCGGTGCGGGTGGGGTATGCGGTCTGCGCGCCGGCCATCGTCCAGCAGGTCGAGGCCAAGCACACGCCGCACCTGGTGGGGCAGCTGGCGACCGATCTGGTGCTGGCCTCGCTCGACGATCCGGAGCACCTGCGCTTCGTTCGCGCCGAGACCTCGCGGGAGCGTGCTCGCCTGTGCGAAGCCATGTCGGCCATGCCCGCGCTCGAGGTGTTCCCCTCGCGCACCAACTTCGTCCTGTGCCGAACCCGCGATGGTTGGACCGGCAAGCGGGTTCACGACGGCCTCCTCGGGCGCGGCGTGAAGGTGAAGATCTTCGAGCCGTTCGCCAGCGAGTCGTACCGCGACTACTTCCGGGTCACCGTGGGCGTTCCCGCGGAGAACGCCTTCTTTCTGGAGCAGCTCGGCGCGCTGCTGCAAGGGGCCAGCGCCGCGCGTGAGAGCCAGCCCTCGTGAAGGCCGGGCCGGCCAGGTTGCGTGGGGGTCGCCGCCGCAGCGTCGCTTCCGCGTGCCTCGCCTTCGTGGTGTATGCACCGTGGGCGTTCTTCGCCAACCTCGGCCACGGGAGCTCGCGGGCGCTCCGTGCAGGATGCACGCAAGGGGTGCTGAGCTTCGTGCTCACCTTGACCCTCACGCAGCTCATGGAGGCGCTGTTTCGCATCCCGCGCTCCCCCTGGCGCGGCTTCGGCCTGGCGCTGGCCGGTGCGGTCGCCGTCTCTTCGCTCCTCAACGCCTCCGCGCACGCGATCGCCGGGACCCCCGAGATCCTGCGAACCGTGGCGCCGGTCCTGATCATCGGGACCGCGTTCTTCGTTTCCTACGGCCTCAACCTGGTGCGCGTATCCCGCCTGGGCGAGGGGGCGGCGCACCAGGCAGAGTAGGCGCTACTTGGTCTTCGACATGTCGCCGAGAATGCGGGTGCACTCTTCGACCCACACGTCGCGGGCGAGATCGTCCTTCCAGCGGTCGAGCCGGTGGCGGATCTTCTCGTCGGCGGGCGTCGCGGCCTGAGGACCCACGGGCAGCGCTTCCACCTGCAGCACCGGGGCGCGCTCCGCGGACTTCTTCGGATCGAGGGCCTCGAGCTCGGCCTTGGCGCGCTTCTTCTCTTCTTGCCAGGCCTTCTTCTCGAGCGGCTCCAGGGTCTTCTCTTTCCGGGCGCCGAGGATCTTGGCGAACTCGGTGAGCTTGGTGATCTCCGGGTTCGCGTGGGTCCGGGCGCTGCTGGCGGTTTGCAGCTCGGGCGCCTGCCACTTGTGCGGCGTCTTGGTGAACTTGGCGGCGTTGATCGTGCTCCAGGGAATGGCGTGGTAGAGCGTTCGCTCGCCGGAGTCGATGTACGAGGTGGGATCCGGCAGCAGCACGTCGGGCACCACGCCGCGCAGCTGGGTGGAGCCGCCGCTCACGCGGTAGTACTCCTGCATGGTGATCTTGTAGAGGCCGAGGGGGTCGCCGCCGCCCTTGCGCATGCGGTCGAGGTCGAGCACCGATTGCACGGTGCCCTTGCCGTGGGTGGCGCTGGTGCCCACCACGATGGCGCGCTCGTAGTCCTGCAAGGCGCCCGCGAGAATCTCCGCCGCCGAGGCGCTGAAGCGGTCCACGAGCACCACCACGGTACCGGTGAAGGCCACCGAGGGATCGGTATCGGCCATCACCGTGACCTTGCCGTCGGAGTCCTTGGTCTGCACCACCGGGCCTTCGGGGATGAAGAGCCCGCTGATGTCGCGCGCATGGGTCAAGAGGCCGCCGCCGTTGCCCCGGAGGTCGAGCACCAAAGAGCCCACCTTCTTCTTCTGCAGGGCGACCAGGAGCGCACGAACGTCGTCGGTGGCGTTGCGCTCGCCGGGCTTGGCGCGGGCGCCCAGATCGCCGTAGAAGCCGGGAAGATACACGTACCCGACCTGCTCGCCCTTGGGGCCCTGCTTCACCACCGCGCCGCGCGCGTAGGTGGCCTCGATGCGGATCACGTCGCGGGTGATGGAGAGCGTCTCGATGTGACCGTCGCTCTTCTTCACGGTGAGCACCACCACGGTGCCCTTGGGGCCGCGGATCATGGCCACCACGCTGTTGATGGGCATGTCGGTGACGTCGACCGGCTCCTTGCCCTCTTGGGCCACCGCCAGGATGAGATCGCCGATCTCCAGCTTGCCTTGCTGCCAGCTTGCGCCGCCGGGCACCAGATCGTGCACCAGGATGTAGTGGTCCTGCTCCTGCAGCGTGGCGCCGATGCCTTCGAGCTTGCCGGAGATGGCGATGTCGAAGTTCGCCTCCTGCGCCGGCGCCAGGTACGTGGTGTGCGGGTCGAAGACCGCGTTCACCGCGTTCAAGAAGGTCTCTGCCGGGTCGAGCTTGTCGGTGGCCCCGAGCCGGGTGAACTGCGTGGAGTAGCGGACCGCCAGCTCCTTGCGGATCTTCTCCTCGCGGCCCTCGAATGTGTCGGGGATGGTGCCGAGGGCGCGCTCGGCGATGCCTTCGCGCTTGGCGTCGTCCGGGTCCACCGCCTTCGGGTCCTTGGCGTCCTTGGCGGGCGCGGGCTTGGGCTTCTTCTTCGCCTCCAGGATGTCTTCCATCTGCTGGTTCCGCTCCAGCACCTGGAGCTTGAGCACTCCCCGCCAGCGAGCCGCCAGCTCCTCCGGCGTCTTGCAGAATGCACGCTTCTTGGGATCGGTCTCGATGGATTCGGCGGCGGTGAAGTCGAAGGGGGCCGCCAGCAGGTTCGCCACCAGCTTGGCCACCTCGACCCGCTGCTTGTTCAGCATGGCCGCGCCCTTGTGGGCCAGCACCAGATCGCCCGAGCGGAGCTCGTCGTCCATCTGCAGCTCGTAGCGCGCCAGCTGCGCCCGCTGGCTCTCCAGGAGGAACAGCTTTCCGCCGTCGAGCTCCTCGATGTACTTCTCGAAGGCGTCCTTGGAGAGGGCGTCGTCGATGGGCTTGCGCAGCACGTGCTGGCTGCTCAGCAGCGTGGTGGCGGCTTCGGCCAGGATCGGTTCCCGCGGATCGGCCGGCACGCCCGGGAGGTCGACGAGCGGCGCACCATTGGGGTCCGTCGCGGCGCTGGTGCTGGAGCTGGCCAGCGCCGAGGGGTGGCCCTTGGTCCCGGAGCGGGGCGCGGCGCACCCCGGCACCGCCGCGAAGGCCGCGGAGATGGCGATGAGAACGAGGAGGGCGGGGGACGAGGCTCGCGATGAAGCGACGGTGAGGGCTGAAGACTTGCGCACCCGCAAACTGTAGCGACTATGCTCCGGGGAATGAAGCGGAACGGGGCAATGCGTGTGCGCTTTCGTGCTTTCGCGCAAACCTCGGGCGGGACCGCAACGAGCGGTCACGCTCGGGCATCGATCGTTTCGTGGGGCGCGTGAAGCACCCGTCCCCCCGCTTCTCCCCGCGCCGGGTATATTCGAGGAACGCGTATGAGTGAAGGCGCAGACTATACCGAGTGGACGGCGACCACCTGGAACTGCTTCGGTGCGGCGCAGAGCCTGCGAAGTTTCGTGCGCTGGCGCGGCGCGGCCAACGCGCACCGGTTTCGGCATCCGGAGCTGCTGCGGCGGCTCCACGAATTCGATGTACTCTGCACGCAGGAGATCTGGCTCTCGGACGTGGAGGAGTTCTTCGATGGCCTCCCGCACCCGCACAAGGTCCGCGACCCCAACGCCAACACCCTGTGGCCGCCCACGCTGGGGGGCTCCGGGCTCGGCGTGGCCACGCGCTTTCCCATTCTCTCCAGCAAGACCCGCTCCTTCGGGGGCCGCAAGGTGCACGCCGAGCGGTTGGCCCGAAAAGGGATGCTGCACGTGCGGGTGGGGGTGGCGCCCGGCATCGAGGTCGACCTCGTCACCACCCACATGCAGGCCGGATACACCCCCGACGCGGCGGCCGTTCGTCAAGACCAGCTGGCCCAGCTGCGCGCCTTCGCCGACGAGGTGGCGAGCCCCGCGCGAACGCTCATCGTGTGTGGCGACCTCAACGTGTCGGGTCTCACCCACGTTCGCGATCGCGAGTACGTCCACCTGCAGAAGCACTTCGCCGGCTTCGACGATCTCTTCGTGGAGGAGGACGCTCCCACCTTCCGGCCGCACCCGGAGGGCAACGGTCTCGCGTTTCGCTTCGAGCCCAAGTCACCCATGCAGCGCCTCGACTACATGCTCTTTCGCGCCCCCACCGAGGGGACCGCGACGGAGGTGGTCGCCCGCCGCCTCGTCCTTCACGAGCGGCTCCCGCCGCACGGCGGTGAAGCGGAGACGGATACGTCCGACCACGATGGACTCACGATCGTCCTGCGCTCCCGCATCCTGTGAGCGCAACGCTTTCGGCGGCCCCCCGCACGAACCCTCGATCCTATGGAGATCGTTGACGATCGAGCGAAAGAGCGGGGCGCCGGACCGGGCCCCCGGGGCGGCTGAAAACGCGTTCCCCTTGCGACCTCGGGAGATGTCGGTATACCCGGAGTCTACGTGCGTTCCTGGTTTTTGATCCTCACCGCCTGCCTCGCCACCCTGGCCACGCTCATCTGGGCTCCTTCCGCTTCGGCGAAGGAAGCTGCTCTGGGCGATCCCATGGTGCTCGACGTGCCGGGCGCGCCCCAGGCCTTCTACTATCGGCCGGTGGGCAAGGGCATGCGCCCGGTCATCATGTACCTGCACGGGCGTGGAGCGAACCCGCAGGAAGACTGCCGCAAGTGGGCCCGGGTGGGTACCCGCTTCGGTTGGGTCGTGTGCCCGCAAGGCGCCGAAGATCGCGGCGGCGGCTCCCGAGCCTGGGCCAACAGCCCCGACTCCGGCAAGCAGATCATCGACGCCACCGTGGCGGCGCTCCGCGAGAAGTACAAGGGCCGCGTCCGCGGTCGCAACAACATCCTCATCGGCTTCAGCGAGGGCGCGTTCATCGCGCAGCAGGTGGGCCTCAAGGATCCGCAAAAGTGGAGCCGCTGGCTCATCCTCGCGGCGAGCGATCGCTACTGGGTCGGCGAGGCGCAAAAGGGCCTCGACGAGGCCCGGAGCAAGCTCCGGCGCGTGTTCCTCCTCACCGGCGAGAACGACGGCGTGGTCGGCAACACCCAGAAGGCCGGCGAGATGCTCCGCACCGCCCACGTGCCTACCAAGATTCGCATCGTGCCCAACATGGGCCACGAGGTGCCGGCAGACCGGATGGTCATGAACTATCGGCGTCCGCTGCTCTGGCTCGCCTCCGGCAAGTAGGCCCATGACGCCCAGCCTGCCGCCCAGCGGTGTGGTGCGGTTCGTCGACAACGCCCACGCGGAAGCGCGCATGGACCTTCCCGGCGTCGACGTGCCGGGCGCCGACCTCCTTGGCGCTGCGCGCACGCTTCTCGCGCGGCATCCGGAGGCGGGTGCACACCCAGCCCGGCTGGTCCGCGTGGCGGGCCTCGGCGCGGACACCTGGGTTCTCGACGAAACGGCGCAGGTGACCGGCAGCTTCAAGGTGCGTGGTGCGCTCCTCGCCCTCGAGCGGCTCCGCGCGACGGGCGTCCGGGAGGTCATCGCCGCCAGCGCGGGCAATCACGGCGCCGGCGTGGCGCACGCAGCGAAGGTGCTGGGCATGAAGGCCACCATCGTCGTGCCACGGGGGACGCCCGAGAAGAAGCTCTCGAACATTCGCGGCGCCGGAGCCACGCTGGTGGTGCACGACGTCGCTGGCTACGACGCCGCCGAGGCCTTCGCCATGCAGTGGTCGGCTAAGGGCGGCATTCCGTTCCTCTCGGCCTACGACGACCTGGCGGTGGTGGCCGGCAACGGGGCGTCGCTCGGCTACGAGCTCCTCGATCTCGCCGCCACGCATCCGCTCGAGGGCGCCACGGTCCTGGTGCCTTTCGGCGGCGGCGGCCTCGCCACCGGCCTCGCCACTGTGCTCGGGCCGCGCGGCTTTCGCGTGCTCGGGGTCGAGAGCGAGGTGTCACCGGCGATGGCGCTCTCGCTCGAGCGGGACGCGGCGCAAACGACGCTGGAGCCGGAGGGGGAGACCTGGGCCGAAGGCCTCGAAGGCGGCATCGCCACCGCGGCCTTCGCGCGAGCCCGGGCGGTGGTGGACGGCATCTACGTGGTGTCCGAGCCGAAGGTCCGAGCGGCCATGGGATGGTTGCATCGTGCAGGTATCACCTGCGAGGGCAGCGCGGCCTTGGCGATCCTTCCGGTGGCCGCGGTCCGTGCCGCCTTTCCCGGGCCCATCGTGGTGCTGCTCACCGGGCGCAACGTCGACGCCGCGCGCCTCGCCGGATAGCTGATACGCTCTTCGGCGATGTCGGCTCTGGATCTCGATCGCCTCTCGCCCGCCGTGCGGCCCGCCGGAAAGAACGCCGGCACACAGTCGTGGCGTGACCTCCTCTTCGTGCACTGGGCGCTCCCGCTCGAAGCGGTGCGCCCGCTGGTGCCGCCGGGCATCGAGCTCGATCCCTGGGACGGTCGCGCCTGGGTCGGCCTCGTGCCGTTCCAGATGAAGCGCATCCGGCCGAGCTGGTTGCCGCAGGCCTTCGCCATGGACTTTCTCGAGCTCAACGCCCGCACCTACGTGCACTATCGCGGACGCCCGGCGGTGTGGTTCTTCTCCCTCGACGCCAGCTCGTGGCTCGCGGTGCGCGCGGCCCGGACCGGCTGGTCGCTGCCGTACTTCCACGCGAAGATGGCGACGTCGCGGGAGGGGGATCGCATTCGCTACGACGCGACCCGGTACCAGGGTGGCGCGCGCTTCGCGGTGGACTACGAAGTGGGCGAGCGCCTCGGTCCCTCGGCGGCAGGAACCTTCGAGCACTTCCTCCTCGAGCGCTACCTCCTGCTCAGCACCCGCAAGGGCGCCATTCTCGAGGGGCAGGTGAACCACCCGCCCTACGTGGCGCACCGCGCACGGATTCATCGCATCGAGGAGGGCCTCCTCGCGGCGGCGGGCATGCCGGCCCCGAGCCGCGCGCCCGATGCGGTGCACTTCAGCCCCGGCGTCGACGTCGAGGTCTTCGGGCCTGGTCCGGTGGAGCCCGCTTGAGCTTGGCAAAGCGCACCCAATGTGGGGGCGTGTGCTTCCGGAAGGGTCGTTTACGGGGTCGCTAAGGTTATGATAAACCCCGACCTTCCATGAAACCCTTCGTCTTGGGGATTGCCGGCGGTTCCGGATCCGGGAAGAGCACCGTCGCCAAGTCCATCCTCGAGGCGTTGCCGGCGGGGGCGGCGGTCATGCTCCAGCAAGACCACTACTACCGGCCGCAGACCCACCTGCCGCCGGAGGAGCGCTCCAAGGTCAACTACGACCACCCGAGCGCGCTCGAGCTGGATTTGCTGCGGGTCCACGTGGAAGGCCTCATGCGGGGCGAGACCATCCTGCGGCCCTCCTACGACTTCACGACCCACGACCGGCTCCCCGAGGGGGTGCCCATCGCGCCCGCCCCGGTGCTCATCATCGAAGGCATCCTGGTGCTGGCCGACGAGGCCCTCCGGAGCCTCTTCGAGGTGAAGCTCTTCGTCGACACCGACGCCGACATCCGCCTCATGCGCCGGATTCGCCGGGACCTCGAGCAGCGGGGTCGTACCTTTGCCCAGGTGCGTGCGCAATATTACGAGACCGTTCGTCCGATGCACCTCGCGTTCGTCGAGCCATCCAAGCGGTTTGCCGATATCATCATCCCAGAGGGCGGTCAGAACCGCGTCGCTCTCGACTTCCTCATGAGCCACGTTCGTTCCCGCCTCTGACCCGATGAGCAAAGCGTCTCGCATGAAAGCGGCCGACCTGCTGCTGGAGCAAAAGCTCCTCAGTACGGACCAGCACGAGGCCATCAAGCGCATCGCGAACGCCATGGGCGAGCGTTCCGAAGAGGTCATCGTCACCAACTCGGTGATGAGCGAAGCCGAGCTGCTCAAGCACCTCTCCACGCTGTACCGCACCAAGTTCGCTTCCTCCGACAAGCTCGCGCGGGCCGAGATTCCCCGGGCCACGCTGGAGATGATTCCCCGGCGCGTGGCCGAGACCTTCAACGTGTTCCCGGTCATGTTCGACGCCCAGACCAGCGTGCTCAGCGTGGTCGCCGCCGACCCGGACGACACCAACCTAGTGCGCGAGCTGCAGCTCGTCTCCGGCGCCCGCGAGGTGAAGGCCTTCTTCGCGCGCCCGGCGGCCATCACCGCGGCCATCCTCAAGCACCACGGAAAAGACGCCCGCGCCTTCGACCGCTTCGAGCGCGAGCGCCTCGCCAATCAGGTGGCCAACCAGGGCACCGGCAACACCATCTCGCT
>JABFRG010000148.1 GCA_013141295.1 Polyangiaceae bacterium | reverse complement strand
CACCAAGGGCGAAGGCGGCGCAGGCGGCGCAGGCACCGCCACCGCGGTGGCCGGTCCCAAGGGCGACGCGCAGCTCGGGGGCACCAGCGCCACGGTGCCGGTGAACGGCGCCGACCGCGTCATCGCCGGTCTCCGCGGCCGCTTCAAGAGCTGCTACCAGTCCGGCCTGAACGTCGATCCCAACATGGAAGGCAAGGTCGTCATCAGCGCGAAGATCGGCCCCAACGGCGAGGTCGAGAACGCCTCCGTCGCCAGCAACAGCGGCCTCTCCGGCGCCGTGGCCTCGTGCATCCAGCGGGCGGTCCGCAACGCGCAGTTCGACGCGCCCGGCGGCTCCGGCTCCACGCTGAACATCCCGGTCACGTTCAAGAAGCAGAACTGAGCATCTTCTCAGGTGCGGCAGAAACGGACGCTCACGAGCGTCCGTTTCTGTTTTGTCCCGGGCGACCGTTCGCGAGAAGGGAAGACTGCTCTTTCTATCAGCGGTGTGAATGCACCTGCGGAATGCCGCAACGTAGGAGGGAGACAAGCGCGGGCTAGCTAGTTGGCCAGCGGCGCCGTCGTTCCCGCGGATCCCCGGCTCTTGCCGGAACTCTTCGGGAAAAGCTTTGAAATGAAACAGGTTTTTTGCGGGTCTCGAGCGTTGACTTGCGCCCCGGTGGCAGGTAGATTCTTACATCCGGAGCTCTCACGAGCTCATGGGAGGAGCGAAGAGGATGCGATCGAATCTCAAGTGGGTCTTGGCAGCCGGTATGTTCGTCTACATGGCGGCACCCGCAGGCGCACAGCCCGCGCAGCCCAAGTCTCCAGCAGCCACCGCCAACGCGGACGCGCAGATTGACGTGTCCAAGAAGGCGCAGCTCTCGCCCGCGGACCAGCTCGCCGAGTCCGATCGCGCCCTCGCGAAGATGGAGCGAGCGGGCGCTACGGTGCGCAAGCAGCTCGAGCAGGCTCGCAAGGACAAGGACGTCGTGAAGACGCTCTGCCTCGACGACAAGCTCTCGCAGATCGACGTCGCGGTCCGTTCCGCGCGCGAGCGCAAGACGGCGCTCCAGGCAGCGGTCTCGCGCAACGACGCCGAGCTGTCGGGCCACGAGTTCACCATCCTGCAGGTTCTTCGTCAGCGCTCCGAGCAGCTGGTCGCGGAATCGAACCAGTGCATCGGCGAAGAAGCCGCCTATCTTGGGCAGACGAAGGTGACCACCACCGTCGATCCGGCGGTCTCCACCACCGAACAGGCGCCGTATCCGGACCCCATCGTGGACTACCCGGGCAGCACTATCGACCCCCCGTCCTGTGTGAGCTGCGCAAAATAAGTTGCGCTGTTGAATTTCTTGCTGGTCCTGATATGGGTGTTGCGGGCACATCTGCCCCAACCTGCCCCAGGCCCAATGAATTACGCGGGAGGCAGTTGGCCCGCTCGCCCATACGCGTGACTTAATGAGCCAGAGAACCCGCAAATACCTAGCAGTTGGTTTGTTCGCGTCCCTAGCGGTCTCGTTTGCAACCAAGTCTGCGCACGCGCAAGCCTGGCTCAAAGATCGTCGCTATGCGGAAGGTCCCGGCTGGCGCGTGGGAGACTTCGAGCTCCACCCCGGCATCGGCGGCGAAGTCGGCTACGACTCCAACTGGTTCCTTCGCTCGTCGAAGGATGGAGTCATCAACGGCGCCCCGAACAATCCGCCGACCGACGGAGCAACCTTCCGCCTCACGCCGTCGCTCTCGCTGAGCACGCTCGGTGAGCAGCGCAAAGAGGGCACCGACGGCGCGCCCGCGGAGCCGGGAGCCATCGCGTTTCGCGCGGGCATCTCGGCGACGTACCGCGAGTACATCGGCAAGGCCGAGCTCCGCGATCAGCGCAACGTCAGCGTCAACGCAGATGCGCGCCTCGACATCTTCCCGAAGCGGCCCATCACGTTCTCGCTCCTCGCTGGCTACGTTCGTAGCATCCGTCCCAACGTGGTCGGCGATCCCAGCGTTGGCTTCAACACGAGCAACCCGTACGCCGGCGCCGAGCTCACCTGGACGCCCAACAACGGAACGTTCGACACCACCGTCGGATACAACTTCAACGCGACGCTGTTCGAGCAACAGTCGGGCGCCCCGTTCACCAACCTCCGGCACGAGTTCGAGCTCCGGAACCGCTGGCGCTTCCGGCCGCGTACGGCGATCTTCCACGAGACCAGCGTGGGGATCCTCGGATACACCGACCCGAACCGCTCGGTGAATTTCCTCGCCGACTCCATCCCGCTGCGCACGAAGATCGGCCTCAACGGTCTCATCACGCCGCGCTTCGCGGCCCTCGCGTCGATCGGCTACGGCGGCAGCTTCTACGACGCCACCACCCCGGCGGCGCGGCAGTTCGACAGCATCATCGCCCAGGCGGAAGCGCGCTTCTACCTCACCGACAATCCGGAGACCTCGGATCCGGGGAAGCTCTCGCTGACCCAGTCGTCGCTCGCGGTTGGCTACACCCGCGACTTCGAGAACAGCTACCTCGGCAACTTCTACGGCGTCGACAAGGGCTACCTCGCGCTCTCCTACTTCTTCGGCGGTCGCGTGCTCGTGTCGCTCACCGGTGGCGTCGCAGCTCTGTCGTACCCCGACGTGTTCGTGACCGGGGCGGCCGTCACTCCTTCGTTCACGGTCATCCGACCCGAGGCGCAGCTGTTCGGCGAGTACCGCTTCACCGACTCCTTTGCGGTGAACGCGACGTTCACGTACATGCAGAACATCTCGAGCACGCAGATCGACTACGGCACGTCGGGTAAGTACGACATGAGCTGGAATCGCATCACGGCGTTCGCGGGCGCTCGTTGGTTCCTCTGAGCTGACCGAGCTACCGGTCCACATCATCGCGCTCCCGCCGCCGGGGGCGCGATGTCGCTTTGTGGGGGCGTGAATGTCCAGCGGCGAGGAGTCACCGAACGGGCACATGCGCGCATTGCCTCTCTTCTTCCTGCTCGTGGCCTGCGGCGCTCGTCCGGGGCCGCCCACGGCGCTCCCAGCGCCGGTGCACAGCTCGCGCATCGGTGCTGGCGACGTGTTCGAGGTGCACGTGCTGGGGGAAAAGGACCTCCCGGCCGAGTACCGCGTGCAGCCCGACGGCAGCATCGATTTTCCCTACGTGCGGCGCCTGACGGTGGAGGGGAAGGAGCCGCAGGAGGTGGCTGAGCTCCTCCGCGCGCGCCTGCGCGACGCGGGCATCCTTCGGGATCCGCAGGTGTCGGTGGTGATGAAGCAGTACTTCTCCAAGCGCGTGAGCGTGGTCGGGCAGGTCACCAAGCCCGGCACCATCGCGTGGACCGACGGTCTGCGCTTGGTGGACGCGCTCTCCCAGTCCGGGTGGCTCACGCCGCTGGCCGACGCCAACCACGTCACGCTCATCCGCCGGGTGGGTGACCACACCGTGGCGGCGACCATCAGCGTCGACGCCATCACCGAGGGGTCGCAGGGCGACATTCCGCTCCAGGCTGGCGACACCATCAAGGTCGACCAGCGATTCATGTGAGCGAAACTCCCCACACGCCGCTCTCCCGTACTAGACTCCTCGCCGCTCGCATGGCCTTTCGACCGCTCGTTCTCGCTCTCATGGTGCTCCTCGCGGGCTGCTCCGGGTCCCGTCCGGGGCCGCCGACCAACTTGCCGGCGCCGACGTTGAGCACCACCGTGGGGCCGGGCGACGTGTTCGAGGTGAGCATCGTCGGCGAGAAGGATCTTCCGAAGGAGTACCGAGTTCAGCCGGACGGCACCATCGACTTTCCGTACATCAATCGGGTGAAGGTGGGCGGCCTCGAACCGCAAGACATCGCGTCGCTGCTGCGGCAGAAGCTTTCCGACGCGAAGATTCTCACCGATCCGCAGCTCTCCATCGTGGTGAAGCAGTACTACTCCAAGAAGGTGAGCGTGGTCGGGCAGGTGACCAAGCCGGGGACCATTCCCTGGACCGAGGGGCTCAAGCTGGTCGATGCGCTCTCGCAGTCCGGATGGTTCACGCCGCTCGCCGACTCGAACCACGTCACGCTGACGCGCAACGTGGCGCCCGGCAAGACGGTGACCGCGGTCATCAGCGTCGACGCCATCACCGACGGCCAGCAGGGCGACATCCTGCTCCAGGCCGGCGACACCATCAAGATCGGGCAGCGCGTCTTTTGAAGCGGGTATTTGTACTCTACACGGGTGGTACCATCGCCATGCGTGTGGAGGCGGGCTCGGGCGCGGTGGGGCTCGGCGGTGGCCCCCGCGACCTGGTGCTCGAGGTGCCTGAGCTGGCGAAGATCGCCGACATCGAGACGCGCTCGGTGTTCCACCGGGACTCGGCAGACCTGCGGCCGGAGGACTGGGTGGTGCTCGCCGAGGCCATTCACCAGGCCTTCGACGACGGCGCCGACGGCATCGTGGTGGCGCACGGCACCGACACCATGGCCTACGGCGCGAGCTTCGTCTCGTTCCTGCTGGGGCCTCTGCCGGGGCCGGTGGTCTTCACCGGCGCGCAGCGGCCGCTCTCCGAGGTGCGGAGCGACGCACGCACCAACCTCATCGACGCCACCATCGCGGCCACCCTGGACGTGCCCGAGGTGTGCATCGCCTTCGACTCCAAGGTGCTGCGCGCGGTGCGCACCACCAAGCTCGACGCCTGGGCCTTCGACGCCTTCGCGTCGCCCACGCTGGCGCCCTTGGTTCGCCTGGGGCTCGACGTGGCGGTGGGGGGCCACGTGCGAAAGCCCAGCGCGCTCGGTCCGCTCGACCGCCGCTTCGAGCCCAAGGTGCTCTTCGTGCGGGTGTTTCCGGGCCTCGATCCGGCCATGATCACCGGCGCCCTGCAGGTGGGCGCCAAGGGTCTCGTGCTCTCCACCTACGGCACCGGAACCCTGCCCAGTCGCGAGGGCTCGCTCTTGCCGGCGGTGCAGGAGGCGCGCGATCGCGACGTTCCCGTGCTGGTCATCTCGCAGTGCCCCAGTGGATTCGTGGACCTCTCCCGCTACGAGGCGGGCACCAAGGCGGCACAGCTCGGCGCCATCGGCGGCCGCGAGCTGAGCGTCGAGGCGGCCATCGCCAAGATGATGGTGGCCCTCGGTCGCTTCAACGGCGCTGCCGAGCGACGCGCGTACCTGGAAGCGAACGTCCTCGGCGAAGTCGACTGACTCTCTAACCCCGCGGGGGCAGGCGAGCCCGGCCCCGGCGCAGGTAGAAATTCGAGGCGAGGTAGGCGCGCACCCCGCGGGTCACCAGGATCTTCACCACCGCGCCCAAGGGCACGGCCAGGAGCACGCCCAGGAAGCCGAAGAGGGTGCCGGCGCCCATCATCGTCACCAGGACCTCGAGCGGCCGCAGGCCCACCGAGCGGCCCACGATGCGGGGCGTGACCACGATGGAGTCGAGGATCTGCACCCCGGCCATGACCAGCACCACGGCGAGGACGGTGCCGATGCCGGTCCAGTCGAGGATGGCCATGGCCATGGCGCAGGTGAGCCCCACCGCGAAGCCGACGTAGGGGATGAATGCCAGCATGCCGGTGAGCACGCCGATGGGAACCGCCAGGCGAATGTCGACGATGCGCAGGCCCGTCGCGTATAGGGCCGCGAGCACCAGGTTGGCAGTGAGCTGACCGCGTACCCAGCCGCCCAGGGTATTGTGAATCTGCTTGGCGACGCCGCTCACCGCCGCGATGTGCCGCCGCGGAACCATGTCGGCGACCCGGCGCACGATGCGATCGAAGTCGATGAGCAGGTAGACCGCGAACACCGGGATGATGAGCGCCGAGAGGGCCACGCCCACGTAGCTCAGGGTGCCGAACACGGCGGTGAGCGCGGTGGCGGCGACGGTGCCAATCTGCGTGCCGGAGAGGCTCTTGGCGAGCTCGTTGACGTCGTGCGGCGCGTGCACCTTGAAGTTCCGGAAGAGCCAGGGATCGAGCCGCTGTTGCAGGCTTTCGATCTGCTTCGGCAGATCTTCACCGGCGGCGCGCAGCTCGTCGAGGAACATGGGGACGGCGAACACCAGGAAGGCGCCGACCACCCCGGTGAGGAGCATCATGACCATGACCGCGCCGAGGGCCCGCGGGACGTGCGCGCGCTCCAGTCGGTCGACGGCGGGATCGAGCGCATAGGCGAGGAGGAACGCCACGAACAGCGGCGCGATGACGCCGCGCAGGAGGTACAGCACCCCGAGCAGCAGCACCACCCCGAGGAACACGAAGATGCTCTTCAGGTTCGCCGGTCGGTTTTCCGGCTCCTCGCTGTGGCCGCGGGTATCCGCCATGGGAATCGAGGCTACCATCGGCCGCCGCCCGGAAAGCCGCCTTTTGCAGGGGAGCGCGCATGTCTCGAGCCTCTGCTATAGACACCGCCATGGAACGATTCGACCACGCGGCGCCCCGCCCGCTGGCCCCCCGCGAGGCCCAGGATGGCAGCACGCTCTCGCGCCTGGTTCAGGTGATGCAGCGCCTTCTCGGCCCTGGTGGCTGCCCCTGGGACCGTGAGCAGAGCTACGCGACTTTGAAGCAGTACGTGCTCGAAGAGGCTTGCGAGGTGCTCGACGCCATCGACAGCGGCGATCGCGCGCACCTGCGCGAGGAGCTGGGCGATCTGCTTCTCCAGGTGGTGTTCCAGGCAGAGCTGGCCCGGGAAGAGGGCTCCTTCGCGATCGACGACGTGGTGGAAGGCATCGTGGCCAAGCTGGTGCGACGCCACCCGCACGTGTTCGGCGACGGCGAGGTGGGCAGCGCCGCCGAGGTGCGTGCCACCTGGGACGCGCTCAAGGCCAAGGAGAAGACCGATCGCCGGCTCCTGGACGGCGTGCCGCGGAACCTCCCGGCGCTCCTGCGGGCCACCAAGATCGGCAACAAGGTGAAGAAGGTGGGCTTCGACTGGGAGAGCCCGGAAGGCTCCCGGGCGAAGGTGACCGAAGAGCTGGCGGAGCTCGACCAGGCGCACGCGGAAGGCGATCGCGACGCCATGGAGGCGGAGCTCGGCGACGTGCTCTTCGCCCTCGTGAACTACGCGCGGCACCTGAACCTCGATCCCGAGAAGGCGCTCCAGCGCACCAGTGACAAGTTCACCCGGCGCTTTTCCCACGTGGAGAACCGGGTGCGCGAGAACCACGGCGGGTTCGAGCCGAAGCAGCCGCTCGCAGTCCTCGACGGATACTGGGAAGAGGCGAAGCAGCAGGAGAGGGCCTCGTGATCCCCTCGAAGACCGAGGTCCCCCCGCTGGCGCGCTACCCCGAAGAATGGGAGAAGGCGGTCACCTCGCTCGGCGCGCGATCGTTCGCCGGCAAGCAGGTGTTCCGCTGGATCCAGGGGCGCAGCGTCATGTCGGTGGACGGCATGACCGATATCGCCGGCAGCCTTCGGGAGAAGCTTCGCGAGGCCGGCGTGGGGCCGGTGCTCGAGGTGGCACTGGTGAAGACCTCCACCGACGGCACCCGCAAGCTCCTGGTGAAGATGAAGGACGGCGCCACCGTCGAGACGGTGCTCATCCCGGGGACCACCGGTCCCAAGCGCTTCGCCGAAGGCGCCGACGCAGCATCCGACGCAGCAGCCGACACCGAGGCCGATGCCGATGCGGCGGCTGCGGACACCGACGAGGAAGAAGAGGGCGGTGCGGTGCGGGTGACCCAGTGCATCAGCACCCAGGTGGGCTGCGCCATGGGCTGCGTGTTCTGCGCCAGCGGGGTCGCTGGATTCAAGCGCCACATGGGTGCCGACGAGGTCATCGCGCAGGTGCTCCTGGCCAAGGAGTACCTGTACCCGGGCGAAGCGCTGCGCAACGTCGTGCTCATGGGAATGGGCGAGCCGCTCCACAACTACGACGCCACGGTGCGCACGCTCCGGCTCTTGACGCATCCGGAAGGGCTGCACCTCTCCTCCCGAAGGGTCACCGTCTCGACCAGCGGCCTGGTGCCGGAGATCCGGAGGCTCGGCGAGGACTTCCAGGGGCGCATCGGTCTGGCCATCTCGCTTCACGCGGCCGACGACGACACCCGCACGCGGCTCATGCCCATCAACAAGAAGCACCCGCTTTCGGAGCTCATGAAGGCGCTGCGGGAATATCCGCTGCCCCCGAGGCGTCGCATCACCATCGAATACACGCTGGTGGCCGGCAAGAACGACACCCTCGAGGAGGCGCGCAAGCTCGGGAAGCTCCTGCGTGGCCTCCCGGTGAAGATCAACTTGATACCCATGAACCCCATCGAAGCGAGCACCCTCGGCCCCACCGCACGGGACCGCGTGCTCGCGTTCCAGACCGTGCTCACCGACACCGGATACTCGGTCTTCATCCGCAAGCGCCGGGGCGACGACGTGGCCGCCGCCTGCGGGCAGCTCGCGCTCTTGGGCGCCAAGCCCAAGGTCCGGGTAGACCGCAGCTAGCCTAGAGGGTGGGCGAGACACGGCCCCACACATGAGGTAGAAAGACCGTCGTGATGCTTCCCTTCATCCGCGTGGCGGACATTCAGCTCGGACCCCTGCCGATCCACACCTTCGGGTTGCTCGTCGCGACCGGCGTCATCCTGGGCACCTCGCTCACGCTCCGGCGCGCTCGCGAGCGCGGCCTCGACGTCGACGCCCTGAACTCGTTCATCACGTGGATGCTGGTGTGTGGCTTCGTCATCGCCCACGTCTTCAACGACGTGTTCTACGAGTGGAAGGTGGTGAAGGAAGATCCGCTTCGGCTCCTCCGCATCTGGGAGAGCATCAGCTCTTTCGGCGGCTTCCTCGGCGGTTTCATCGGCGTCATGGCCTGGAAGTATTTCGAGGCAGTGCCGTGGTTCAAGGTGCTGCCCGGCTTGACCATGCACAAGCTGCGGCTCCGCAAGAAGCCGGTGCCGGTGTTCCCGTTTTGCGATCTCATCCTCTCGGTATTCCCGGTGGCATGGATCTTCGGCCGCGCCGGCTGCACCACTGCCCACGACCACATCGGAGCGGTGGCGCCGCAGGGCACGGCCATCGCGGTGGAGGCGCCCTACGAGGACTTCCACAAGCTCATGGGCCGCTACGAAGGGCCGCCGTGGATCAAGTTCGAGCACGGACCGTTCGCGCGCTACGACCTGGGCCTCCTGGAGTTCCTCTTCACCATCGGCCTCTCTGCGTTCATCGTGCTCACCTGGCGTCGCAAGCTGCCGACCGGCACCTACGTGGCCGTGACCTGCCTGGCCTACGCGCCGGTGCGCTACGTGATGGACGCCTTCCGCCTCTCGGAGAACGACAACCGCTTCGCCGATCGGACGCCCGCCCAGTGGATGTGCATCGCGCTCTTCGCCGCCGGGCTGGTCGCCGCCTACGCCGCGTACAAATACGGCAAGTCGGGGAAGGACCCGATGGAAGTGTTCCGTCTCTCGGACGAAGAGCGGCGCGCGCAGCAGCCCGGCTGAAGGGTCAGCCGAGGTTCCAGGGGTTGTCGTGGTTGGTGAGGAGTGACACGAAGTCCTTGCCGGAGACCCCGATGACCTTGCCGCCGGCGAGGAAATACCCACAGGTGCCGAGCGCGTGGCGGCCGCCACGGCCCGCGATACCTTCGGCCATCTGCGCGAACTTCATCATCACCGGCAGCTCGCCGGGCATGCAGCGGCCGACCATGAGCCACCCGCGCTTCGGGACCACCGCGATGAGCTGATCGCTCTTGAGGAGCGTCGAAGCTGTGGCCATGAAGCCCTCGTCGAGGATCAGATCCGAGGCGAGATCGTCGATACCTCCGCCCTCGGTGCTCATGGTGGTGACCGGCACCGAGGTGTCGCCCATACCGCGTAGCAGGCTCGGCTTCTTGAACATCAAGAAGCCGCTCTGCTCGGCCACCTGCCACTCCCGCGGCCCCTGGGTGACGTTGGCCGACGCGCGGGCCACGAGGGCCTTGGCGTCACCCGCCGCGAGCCCGGCCAGCTCCTGGAGCGCCAGGCCACCCTCCGGCGCGAAGCCCGTGGCCACCGCCACCTTGGGGTGCGTCGCGTCTCCATCGGAGGCCTGGGGGTAGAAGCGTCGTACGAGGAACTTCGTGCGGTCGATGGAGGCCGGGACCAACGTGAGGCGCGGAAAGGGGCTCGA
>JABFRG010000672.1 GCA_013141295.1 Polyangiaceae bacterium | reverse complement strand
AAGCCGAGCCGCGCGGCGGCAGAGGTGGCATACACCTCGACCCGTGCAAAATGCATCCAACCCACCCAGGTGGCGAGGAGCGCCATGCCGAGCGCGAGGCGCCGACGCGGCGGTGGCTCGTTCTCCAGCGCGCGCAGGGTCCGGAAGAAAGGCGAAGCCACCTCACACCACCGCGACGCGCAGGGGAGTGCCGGCCTCGCCGCAGGCGACCGCGGGAAAAGCGCCGGATACGCGCTTGCGCGGCCGCGCGATGGCGTGGGCGTTGAGCTTGTTGGTGAGCGTGCGACGCGAGATGCCCAGTAGCGCCGCCGCCTGGGTCTGGTTGCCGGCGGTCTGCTGAAGGGCTTCCAGGATGCGCGCGCGCTCGTAGGCGCGGAGGTCCTCGCGCATCACGCGACCCGGCTCCGTCTCCGGCTCGACCTTCGATGCCGGCGGCGTCGCGCCCGGCGAGGGTCGCGCGCTCGGCCCGGTGGAGAGCGCCAAGTGCTCGCGCTCCACCACGTCGCCGGCGCACAGCGCCACCGCGCGGATCATGGCGTTCTTCAGCTCGCGCACGTTTCCCGGCCACCCGTGGGTCAGCAAGGCCTCCATGGCGTCGGGCGTGAGGCGCGGCAGCGGGCGCCCGGTGAGCTGCGCCGCGCGCTCGAGAAACAGGCTCGCCAGCGGCAAGATCTCGCTCCGACGGGCGCGCAGGCCGGGGATCTCCACCGTGAGGCCCGAGAGTCGGAAGTACAGATCCTCGCGGAACTCGCCCTGGTCCACCATCTGCCGGAGGTCCCGGTGGGTCGCCGTCACCACGCGCACGTCCACGCGCCGCGCGTGCGTCGCGCCCACCCGCACGATCTCGCCGCACTCGAGCACTCGCAGGAGCTTCGCCTGCGCCCCGCGCGACAGCTCGCCGATCTCGTCGAGAAACAGCGTGCCGCCATCGGCCGCTTCGAAGAAGCCCACGTGGGTGCCGGCGGCGCCGGTGAACGAGCCGCGCTCGTGGCCGAAGAGCTCGCTCTCGAGCATCGTCTCGCTGAGACTCGCGCAGTTGATGCGGAGGAACGGGGCCTGGGCGCGGGGGCTCGAGGCGTGCACGAAGGCGGCGGCCCCCTCCTTGCCCACGCCCGTCTCGCCGGTCACCAGCACCGGTAGCGGGGTGGCGGCCAGGCGACCGAGCACGTCGTACACGCGCCGCATCTCGGGGTCGAGGACCAGGAGGCCGTCCACCGGGGCGACCATGGTGGCAAGAGGGGCAAGCGGGGACACCAAGCTGAGTCGAGAGAGGGCCATGCGTCACCCCGTTGCACCCTCGGTGCCACCGCCCACTAACCTGCGGAAATGCCACGAAATAGGGGCTGAACCATCACCGCGCTGGCGACGGTGCGCCGGCATTGCGCAGTTCCGTGGGCATCTCTTGCTCAGGCCCACCGCGCGCCATCGAAACCGTGATAAGTCCAGGGCGTGGACCGCGTGCTCTATGTATTCGCGCCGGGAGGTGTCCGGACGCTCCCGCTCCCCCGGGTCGGGGTCGTGACCCTCGGTCGTGCGGACGACAACGACGTGCCCATCGAGGACCGCTCCGTCTCGCGCTACCACGCGAAGATCCATGTGTCCGATGGCCTCACCATCGAAGATCTGGGGAGCGCCAACGGCACCCGACTCCGCCGGAGCCAGGCGGCGCTCGAGACCCACGAGGTCATCGAGACGCGGCTCGAGCAGGGAACGCCCGTGGCCTTCCAGCTCAACGAACCGGTCTCCCTCGGGTCCGTCACCGTTATCGTGCGCGTCGCCGAGGACGCCAAGGTCGCTCCCCGCGAAGTGCGCCGCGGCCCCGCCGAGAGCGAAGGCAAAGACGTGGTGGCCATCGCCCCCGAGACGGTCAAGCTCTTCGAGCTCGCCACGCGCATCGCGGCCGGCCCGCTCAACGTGCTCGTCACCGGCGAGACTGGCTCCGGCAAGGAAGTCGTCGCCGTCCACATCCACCGCGCTTCGCCGCGCAAGGCCGGCCCCTTCGTGGAGGTCAACGGCGCCACGCTCACCGAGAACCTCGCGGAGAGCGAGCTCTTCGGTCACGAGAAGGGCGCCTTCACCGGCGCGGTGGGCGCCAAGAAGGGCTTCTTCGAAGCGGCCCACGGCGGCACGCTGTTCCTCGACGAGGTGGGCGAGCTCCCGCCGGCGATCCAGGCCAAGCTGCTGCGTGTGCTCGAGGTGAAGAAGGTGGTGCGCGTGGGCGCGACCCAGCCGATTCCCGTCGACGTGCGGGTCATCGCCGCCACCCACCGCGATCTCACCGCCGACGTGCGCAGCGGTCGCTTCCGTCAAGACCTGTACTTCCGCCTCAACGGCATGACCCTCAGCGTGCCGCCGCTGCGCGACCGCAGCGAAGACATCCCCGAGCTGGCGCGTCGCTTCGCCGCGCGCACCGCCGAGCTCATGGGCTTCGCCGCCCCGGCGTTCTCGCCGGCGGCCTTGACCAAGCTCCGGGCCCACTCCTTCCCGGGCAACGTGCGCGAGCTCCGCAACGTCGTCGATCGCGCGTGCGCGCTCGCGGGCGACACCACCATCGACGCCAGCCACGTCATCTTCGACGACGCCGGCGCCTTCGCTGCCTCTGCCGGCACCACCGGCGAGGTCGCGCTCCTCGACGGCGGTCTCAAGGACACCCTGGCCGCCGAGGAGAAGCGCCGCATCCTCGAGGCCCTCGAGTCGTGCGCCGGCAACCAGACCAAGGCCGCCGAGAAGCTCGGCATGCCGCGCCGCACGCTCGTCGCCCGTCTCTCCGAGTACGGCCTCACCAAGCCGCGCAAGAAGTAGCGGTCTCGCGGGCCGACGGGCCCGGCGCGTCTTTGTCCTTCGCTGCCGCCGCAAATGGGTGATCATGAACCCTTCTTATGGCTGTGCGTGGCCGCCGCGAGCTTGCTTGGATCCTCGACGCCATCCGCGTCCTGGCGAGTGCCCTGATGGGCTGTTGGCTCCTCGCGGCCTGTGCCCAGCGGCCCGCCGAGAAGGTGCCCGGTGAGACCGATATCGACGTCGCACGCGTGTCCGTCGTGCCCAAGGCCGGGACTCCCGACGTTTCGATGGCCGCCCTCTTGCCCAAGCTCGGCTCGCGTCCCAGCTCGGCCCTCTACACGCCGCGACGTTACAACCCCTTCCGGGTGGCCGAAGACCGACGTCGGATCCAGTCTTTCCTTGCCACGCAGGGCTATCTGGACGCAGTGGTCGACGAGGCGCGGGTACAGCTGGACGAAACGAAGAAGGAAGCCACTATCGCCTTTCACTTCCAGGCGGGTCCACGGTACCGCCTGGAGTCGCTGCGCATCCAGGGCACTCCCTCCGGGGTGAATCTCGACGCGTTCCGCCGGGCCGAACCCGGCGAACGATACGATCTCGAGACACTCCGCGTCGTCCGCTACGACATGGCCGGCGCCCTGCAGCGCGAGGGCTACGGTCACGCTCGGGTCTACGTTCGCACCTACGTCGACCGCGAGAAGAAGCTGGTGCACGTGGTGTACTTCTGCGATCCCGGTCCGCTCACCAAGGTCGGGCGCATTCGCGTCGAGGGTACCAAGCGCGTCGCCGAAGCCGACGTGCGCGAGCGGCTGGGCCTCGCCTCGGGCGCCCCTTACTCGCTCGATGCCAAGGAGAAGGCCGAGGCCGACCTCTACGATACGGGCGCCTTCGCACAGGTGGTGGTGGAGACGACCGCCGACGTGGAGCAATATCTGGGCGACGTCCCCGACACCGGCGGCGTCATCGACGAGAGCCGGGTCGACGCCGAGGGGAACCTCACGCCGCGCCCGTTGCCCGACGCCATCGATCTGGTGGTCCACGTGGACGAAGCGCCCTCGGCCAAGGTGCGCCTGCGGGGCAGCGCCGAGCTCGACCCCACGCGCATGGACCTGGTGGCGGGTGCGGGCGTCGAGCTGCGCAATGCCCTCGGCTCGCAGCATCACCTCATCGCCCGCGGGCGCATCGGCGTCGGCTACCTCTGGCGTGACGACACCGACCAGCCAGCGGGCCTCTATGGCGACGCGCTCCTTCGCTATGTGCGACCGGGGCTCGTGGGGCGCATCGGCGACGGCCGTCTCTCGGCGCGCTTTCGCGACGTACTCTATCCCGGCTTTCATCTGCGCGAGCTGACCACCGGACCCGGCCTGCGCAGCACCCTGGCCAAGGGCCTATTCTTCGACGTCGACGCGTTCTTCCGCGTGGCCTACCAAGCTGACTTCGGTCCGTTCTCACCGGCCGAGCGTGCCCGCTACGCGCTCGCCGACGGCAATACCTACGTGGGCGCCGACGCTGCCGCCGCGCTCGTCTGGGACAGCCGCAACGACCCCGTGGAGGCCACACGCGGGCACCTCCTCGCGGCGCGCGTCCTGGCCAGCCCCTTCGGCACCCAGCAATACGTGCAACTTGCACCCGAAGCGCGGGGCTTCATTCCCCTGGGCGATAGCTTTGCCATCGGCGCGCATGCGTCCTTCGGCTGGGTTCTGGGGTACGGCGACACCGGCGTTCCTCTGGGGCCGAGGCTCTTCGGCGGCGGCGCCTTCGGCATGCGGGGCTACGGACGCGACCGGCTCTCTCCGGTCGCCGAGACCTGCGCGCCGGTGGCCGCCGGGCCCCCCAGCTGCCGCGGCGAATACGTGGGCGGGCTCAGCCTCGCCGAGGCGAAGCTCGAGTTGCGCTTCTTGCCGCCGCAGAAGCAAGCGGGCATCACCATCTTCACCGACGCCGGGGGAGCCGGACGTCGGGCGAACCCGTTCGAAGACGGCGTCCAGATGGCCGCCGGCCTGGGGCCGCGCTTGCGCCTCTGGTACGTGCCCATTTCCGTCGATGTTAGCTATCGTTTCATGGAGCAGAGCCGCTTGGCCGATGGGGGCCTGCGGGTGTTTGCTCGAATCGGCGAGGCCTTCTGATGAGCGAAACCCAGGAAGGCCCGCCCTCGGCCCGCAAGGCTACGCCGCCGCGCACTCGCTTGCAGAAGACGCGCAGGGTGGCGCTGCGCATCCTTCTGGGCACGCTCGGCGTGGTGGTTCTCCTCGTCGCGTACCTCCACACCCCGTGGGGCGAAGAGCGACTGCGCGCGCGCATCGAGCAACGCCTGGGCGAGCGCTTCACCACCCGCGCGACGCTCCACGGCCTGCGTTTCTCGCTCTTCCGTGGCATCGAGCTGCAAGACCTTCGGATCGAGGGCAACACCGGGGGCGAAGCGATTCGCATCGAGACCATCCACGTGGAGCCACGGTACGGCGCGTTGCTTCGGGGCCAGCCGGTGCTCGCGGTGCTCGGCGTGCACGGCGGCAAGGTGCACATCGTGGGCAAGGAAGACGGAACCACCAACCTGACCGGCATCTACAAGGCCAAGGCCATCGAGCGGCTGGTGGTGGAGCGCGCGGTAGTGGACGGCGTCGCGGTGGACCTGACCAAGCCCGACGGCACGAAGGTGGCGCTGCAGGACCTCGCCCTCGACGGCGGGGTCGACGCCCGGCCCGCCTCCAAAGGTGCGCGCGGCGATATCGACCTTCGGATCGCGGAGCTGACGGTGGAAAAGCCCGGTGTGCTGGTGCATGCCCAGAAGCTCTCGACGCGCGTGCACCTGGAGCTCGAGGCCGGGAAGGGACCTGTCGCGCTGGGACCCACCAAGGGCACGCTGACTCTCGCGCGCAACGGCGGCGCGCCGTACCCCATCGAGCTCGACCTGCCCAAGGTGAGCGCCAGCCTCGGCGAAGGTGAGCTCACGGTGGCCTGGGATGCGGTGCGGCTGGCGGCGGTCGCGTTCGCGAACCTGAAGATCGAGACGCATCGGCAAGGCGACGCTCTCAAGGGCGACCAGCTCGCAGAGCTCACGCGCCTCACGGTCGACGCCGACGCCACCAACGCGCTCCTGGGAAAACGCATCCTGGGCGGCGACGTTACCGTCGACGTTTCGGTGCGCGGCCCCGACACCGCGCTCGCCCTCGACGCGACCGTGCGGACCGCCGGTGGCACCCTGACCCTCGTGGGGAAGGGTGATGCTGCCGGCAAGGGCTACGAGCTCACGCTGGCGGGCAAGGACATCGACGCCAATCGCATCGTGGCCCTCGACACCGTTCCGCCGGTGGCCGTCGGCTCGCTCACGGTGGCCGCCAAGGGGAGCGGCTTCGACAAGGCCAGCATCGACGTGGCGTTCGACGTGAAGGCCTCCGCCGCGGTGGTGCGCGGGAAGAAGATCGACGCTGCCCACCTGACCGGGACCTACCGCAAGGGAATTTTGCAGCTGGACACCCTCGACCTGACGGCACTCGGCCAGCGACTCACCGGTACCGTGGACTACGAGCCGGCTACCAAAGCGCTTCACGCCAACATCCACGCTCAGGGTTCCCTCGGCGATACCGTTCGCGCGCTTCGCCAGAGTGGAATGACCATCCCACCCAGCCCGATTCTGGACGGCATCCGCGCCGTGCGCCCGCTCGCCATTCGCGCCGAGGGACACACCGACGGCCGGCTGCGCGTATGGGCCGACGACGTGACCGTCGGCTTGCTCGGGGGCCAGGTGCACGCGGTGGCGCAGGTCGACCTGGTCGCCGGTGACGAGGCCAAGGGCGAGAAGCGCTTCCGTGCGGAGCAGGTCGACGCCCACGTCGACCTGGGTGGACTGAGCTTGGCCGCCCTGGGCAAGCTTCGCGGAAGTGCGCTCCCGGTGGACGGCACGCTCGCGGGAAAGGTGCACGTCTCCGGCCCGGTGGCTGCTCCCGACGCGGAGTTTCATCTCACCGCCGCGCTCGCGAACGGCGAGGGCAACCTCGACGTCTCGGGCAACGCGCGCAGCGGCAAGGTGCGGGCGGCGCTTCACCTCACCAAGCGCGACGGGGCGGAGCTGCTCGGCGGTACCGTCACGCTGGGGCTCGCCGGCAAGGCGGTCGACCCGCGGGCTCCGCTCGCGGTAGCCCTGACGATTCCGCGGCGCTCGCTCGCCGAGGTTGTTCCGCTCCTGCGCCCGGAGCTCCAGGCCAAGGTGCCGTCGGGCGAGGTGGAGGCTTCGGTCGACGTGCACGGGACGCTGCTGCGGCCAGAGGGAAAGATCTCCCTGCGCCTGGATGGCCCGCTCGTCCCCAGCCTTGCTCCGGCCCCGGTGCACGCCGACATTTCTGTGCAGATTACAAGTTCCTCGAGCCAAGGCGCAGGGGCGCTGGCCCACGTAGGCACCACCGCGACCGTTCGCGTGGGGGACGGCGAGCTGGCCATGAAGGCGCCGCTGACGATCGTCGCCGGGGTCGACCTGCCGACCCCGCCTTCTCGCATCAAGAACGCCGACCTTCCCTGGACGCTCTCGGTGGAGCTTCCGGACTCTCCGCTCGCTTCGCTGCCCCTTCCGCCCGAGCGCCGAGCCGGGTTGGGCGGCGCCGTCTCGCTCGGGGTGAAAGCCCACGGGAACCGCCACGACGTGTTCGCCAAGGTGGGGGCGCACCTCCGGAACGTCTCGCGGGGCGGCATCCCGCAGCCGATCGACGCCGACCTCGAGGTCCAGCTCGACGAGAAGCATGCGACGCTCGACCTTGCCTCCTCGCTCGGTGCGCGCAAAGTCCTGGATGGCCACGGCGAGCTCCAGGTCTCCGCCATCGACTTCCTGAAGAGCGCCAAGGAGGGCCTCGGGCAGCGCGCCGTGAACGTGCACCTCGATGTGCCGAAGACGCCGCTCTCGGCGCTGGTCGCAACGCCGATGCTCGAGGGGAGCGCGGTGTTCGGGAGCGTCGCCGTCGACGGAACGCCGGCTGCGCCGCGGCTGCACGGCGCCCTCACGGTGGGCGACTACCCGACGCTCGAAGGCAAGAGCACGCGCTCCACGCTAACGATCGACGGAACGCTCGACGAGGTCCGCGCGGTCGCGCTGGTCTCCGAGGTTCTGCGGGTCGACGTCAAGGTGCCGCCGCGTGCCTACCTGACCGCCAAGAAGGGCGAAGGCCACGTCCCCATCGCGCTCGCCATCTCGGCCGAGCCATCGCCGCTCGCCCGCGTCCTGCCTCGGCTGCCGGCGCTGGCCGGGTACGGGGTGCGGGGGCAAGTGGCGGCGGCGATCTCCGCCAACGTAGACCTGCTGGTTCGTGGCGAAGAGCGCCAGCTCGCCGGTCTCGACGTGCGCGGGCCCTTCACCATCGATGGCGGGGCCTTTCGCATTCCGTCTTCGCCGCGCACCATCGACGGAATCGCGCTGGTGATCCGGGGCGAGGGCGAGGCGCTCGCCATCGAACGCGTCGAGGCGCACGAGCACGATCGCGAGAAGGCCGACCGCAAGCTGGTGGCCAGCGGTCGCTTCTCGGTACCTTCACGCACCGCCGACCTCGGGGTCGTTCTGTCGGACGTGCTGGTGTTCGGCGGGACCTTCGGACAGGCCGACGCGCCGCGCGCTTCGCTCACCGGAAAGCTGGGAGTGCACGCCGATCTCGCGGGTCCCACGCGGGTGATCGACGTGCACGTGCACGCGCTGGAGCTGTGGAGCCCCGATCGCTTTCTCCGGGCGCACCAGCAAGAGGTGACGAGCCTCGGCGACGTCCTCGAGCTCGGTGACGGCGCGGTGGTGGGAAAACTGCCGCGGCCCAAGACGTTGCCCGCCACGCCGCCGCAGCCGGCCACTGCGAGCGCCGACGGCAAGCAGAACCCGCGCGGAGAGAAGACCCTCGAGGTCCACGTCCGCATTCCCAACACGATTCACCTGAAACAGCGTCCGCTCGATCTGTACGCCAAGGGAGAGGTCACCATCGAACGCTACGGCGAGTCGCGGGTGCTCTCGGGCAAGCTCACTTGCGAGCGGGGGGATCTCCTGGTGGGCGGCCTGCTGCATCCACTCGACCACGGCGAGGTGCGCATGACCGACGAGGGCGCGTTCCTCGATCTGCACTTCCAGCGTGAGCCGAGCCCGGCCGCCATGCGCGACTTCGCCACCGCCGACGGCACCCGACTGTTCGCCCACATGGTGGGCCCGCTGGGGAAGCAGAAGCTCTCGTTCTCGGGGGTCTCCGACGGCCTCTTCGAGACCTTGGCGATCAACAACGGAGGACGCGTGCGCGTGCTCTCGAGCCCCGACGCACCGGCGAGCCAGACCGCGCAGCTTCCGCAGATGCGCGAGCTTCGCCAGACCGCGTACATGGCGGCGAACCTGCCGCACCTGGCGTTTCTCACGCGCATGAACACCCTCGCCGACCCCACCGAGAGCCGCTTCGCCTACGGGCGCTTCGAGCGGTTGGAGGGCGAGCGCTACACCGAAGACGGCCGGCGTCGATTGCGCACCACGGTGAGGGCGCCCGCGATCGGCCAGAGCGATGGCGAGGTCGAGTACGATCTGCTCTTCCAGAACACTCCACGCGTCGTCTCCGGGGTCGGGGTGGTCGGCGGGTCGCGCGCCGGCGGCGGCCCGGCGATCTTCTGGGAGTGGTCGAGCAACGATTGAGCGGCTAGAGGTTGAACGACACCCGGTACGCAGCGAGAACGTAGAGCGGGAGCCGCAGAATCTGGAAGCCGAAGCTCGGATCGCCAGGCCGCGTGAGCACGTTGAGGAGCAGCAAGTCGTTCTCTTTGAAGATGCCGAGGCGACGGCCGAAGGTGAAGCCCACCGCCAGCTCGCTTTCGTAGCGCCCTCCGCGCGGAAGCTCCATCGCGCGAAACGTAGGGCCCAGCGCGCCGAACCCCGGGCTTCGAAACAGGACGGACGCGTCGTAGCGGAAGAGAAAGCCTCGATCGTGCATGGTCGTATGAAACCAATCGAACGAGTTATCGGGACACCCTTCCCAGCGCACCGTGGCGCTGGTGGCGACCAGCACCGAATCGAGAACCGGCAGCACCATCCGCACCCGGGCCTCGCCGAAGAGCCAGTTCTCCGTGGTGAAAGCCTTCTTATCGTCGACTTCCAGGCGCGCGTCGCGAGTGCCCTCGGTTCCCTCGGGAAAGGCGTAGGTTCGCCAGACGCGCCGGACGCCGAAGGAGCCGCCGAAGCTGAAGAAGAGAAAGCGCCCGTCGACGTGGCCGGCGACCTCGCCGAAGCCGAGGCTCGCCAGCGCGCTCAACTTGGGAACGATGGCCGCGTAGTCGT
>JABFRG010001116.1 GCA_013141295.1 Polyangiaceae bacterium | reverse complement strand
CCGTGGGAGAGTCCGCAAGGAGCGGCGCGCTCGTATCGGGCCCGGGCGGCTGCCAGCCGCGCGCGGGCTCGCATGCGTCCAGCGACGGCACGTACACGTGAACGACGCACGCTGCCGCCCTTGCGATGTCGGGCAGGGGAAACCACGCATCGGTGACGGCGCCGAACAGGTTGTCGTCCGCGCTCCACTGGCGAATGTACCCGCATTCGGAAATGCGCGGCACTTGCGGGCCCGAGAAGAGGATCCACGACGCTTCCGCGCGGTACTGCTGCACGTTCCCCTCGCTCTCGTCGTCCCGCGAGGTGATGGCGGTGGCGTCGAGCTCCGCGTCGCGAGGTGCGTCGATCATGATTCGTGCTTCGTCGTCGCCGCGCACCGGGCGCAGTCGCGTCAGCAAGTCGTGGGTCGTGCGCAACGACTCCAAGAGGGCGTAGCGGCCCCTTCGGCCGCCCCACTGTTCGAGATCGGACGCGATCCCTTCGACCCATGCGGCGTGCGCGGCCTTCGTTCGTCGCGCCGTGCGGTAGGGGTGCGCGTGGAGCACCGGGGGCTCGGTGGGCTCCATCAGCACCAAGGTGCCCTCGGCCGGCGCCCAATCGGCAAGGTCTTCATCGAGGTGGGGCGTTCCGAACGCGTAGTCGAGAGCACCCGCACGCATCGCCGCCGCCACCTGCGCGCGGAGCGTCCGGGCCGCCTCGGTGTCGCCGTCGTCTACCGCCACCACGAACACGCGGGGACGAGCCCACACAGTTGTCGCGAGTGTGATCTGCCGCACGCTGCCTTCGGTGACCGTGGCAGGCACTTCGGTCGTGCACGCCACGGTCACCAGTACGCAGAGCCCCCTCGGCCACTTTCGCATGCGGCGCTCGTACGCAAGGCCCGGGCCAGCTGCAAAGTCCGGAGAATCTCCGGATCCGTGCGCGCCGCGCCCGACAACTGGGTTGTCACGATGCCAATCCGGTTGCGCTTTCGAAGAGCGCGTCCACCTCCCGGTACGTGAGTGTGCAGCCGGGATCGAGCGCCCACTCGCCATCGAGCACGTGGCGCGCGTCGGCGACCATGGCAGAGACAGCGGCAAGCACCAGTCGCGGGCCCACCGTCACCCGGCGAACACCCAGCGCCGCCAGCGCGTCGAGACGGGGGAGCGCCGGCGAAGCCCACACGTTCAGCGGGCAGGGGACCGCGGCGCCCACGGCACGCAACGCGTCGATGGAGAGCGCGCCGGGAACGAAGATGCCATCGGCACCGGCGTTCGCATAGCGCCGCGCCCTCCGCGCCACTTCGGCCTCGTCGCCGAGCCCGCGCAGGAGCACGTCGGTGCGTGCGTTGAGGAAGAGGTCGAGCCCCGCGGCGGCCAGCGCGCGCCGGGTCGCCTCGAGCTTTCGTGCGAGCACGTCCGGTGCTCCGGTGCCGTCTTCGAGATTCACGCCGGCCGCGCCCACCCGCGCCAGTGAAACCACGTGCGCTGCCACCACCGCGGGATCGTCGCCGTAGCCGCGCTCGCAGTCCACGCTCAGCGGCACCCGCACGCTGCCGACCATGCGCTCCACGTGCGCGAGCAGCACCGGGAAGGGGAGCGCTTCGCGGTCCTGAAACCCGTGCGTCCAGGCAATGGCCGCGCTGGTGGTGGCCACCGCCTTGGCGCCCGCCCGCTCCAGCAGCTTCGCGCTCAGGGCGTCCCACGCGTTGGGGAGCACGAGCGCCGCGGGGCCCGCGTGCAGCTCCCGGAACGTCGCCGACTGTGCGGTCACGTTTGCGCCTTTGCGGCGGTGCCGGGCACGATGCGCATGGCGATGCCGACGCGGTTCCAGCTGTTGATGTCGGCGATGGCCAGGGTGAGCTCGACCACTTCTTTGTCGCTGAAGTGCTTTCGCACCTCGGCGAAGACCTCGTCGCTCACGCCGTGGGCGAGCTTGGTGACGGCCTCGGCGTAGCCGAACGCGGCCCGCTCCCGCGCGCTGAAGAACGGAGTCTCGCGCCACACCGTGAGCGCGTAGATGCGTTGCTCCGTCTCGCCCCGCCGGCGAGCGTCCTGGCTGTGCATGTCGATGCAGTGGGCGCAGCCGTTGAGGAGCGAAACGTAGGTGCAAAGGAGATCGAGGAACGCGTCGCCCAGGCCGGTCTTTCGAACGTAGCTGTGAAACGCCAGTAGCGCCCGGAACGCGTCGGGGGCAGCTTCGCGGTAGTTGATTCGTGCTTGCATGGTCATTTCTCCTGCCCCATAGGTAGAGCCCCGGTGGACCTGCGCGTAGGTCCACTTTCGCAGTTCTCGACTGGACCATTTGCATGCGCCTCGCCCCCCTCGCCGAGCTACCGCTGCTGGCACTGTCGAAAGGCACGTCGCTCCACGCGTCGCTCTACGCGGCGCTGCGCGGCGCCATGGTGGACGGGCGGCTGCGCGCCGGGACGCGACTCCCCTCGAGCCGCGATCTGGCGCGCCAGCTGAGCGTTTCTCGAGGCACCGTGGTCAGCGTCTTCGAGCAGCTCCTCTCCGAAGGGTACCTGGTGGCACGCGTCGGCGCGGGGACCGAGGTGAGCCCTTCGCTGCCCGACCATGCGTTCTCCGCGCGGTCGCCCGAGCGCCCGGTGACGCCGGCCAAGCTCACGCTCTCACGATGGGCGTCGCGGCTCGGCCGCTCACCGTTTCCCCGGTCACCGCAGCCGGTCCGCGCGTTCCGCGCCCACGTGCCTGCGCTGGAGGCCTTTCCGCAAGACCTCTGGGGAAAGCTGGTGGCCCGGCGTGCACGCCGCGGCGAGATGGCGCTCCTGCGCGACTCCGATCCCCGTGGATACCTTCCACTGCGCGCGGCGCTGGCCGAGCACCTGCGGGTGAGCCGGGGCGTGTGCGCCGACGCCGACCACGTGGTCATCGTCTCCGGCCTCCAGCAAGCGCTGGAGCTCACCGCGCGCATCATGCTCGATCCCGGCGACGCAGCCTGGGTCGAGGATCCGGGCTACGTGGGGGCCGCGGCAGTGCTCCGTGCGCAGGGCGCGCGTGTGACGCCGGTACCGGTGGACGACGAGGGGATGCGGGTGGACCTCGGCATCTCCCGCCACGGCGATGCGCGATTTGTGTATCTTACACCCGCGCATCAGGCGCCCACCGGCGTGGCGCTGGCGCCGGCCCGGCGTCTGGCGCTGCTGGGGTGGGCCGCCACCGTGGGCGCCGTGGTGTTCGAGGACGACTACGACAGCGAATTCCGCTACGAGGGCCGGCCTCTACCGGCGCTCCAGGGCGACGACGCCCGCTCGGTGGTGGTGCACGCGGGCAGCTTCAGCAAAACCCTCTTCCCCGGCCTTCGGCTGGGGTACGTGGTGTTGCCCGACGCGCTGCTCGACGCCTTCGTGGACGCCAAGGCCATCGCCGATCGCTATGCGCCGCTCTTCATGCAGGCGGTGCTCGCCG
The DNA here is from genome assembly GCA_013141295.1 of Polyangiaceae bacterium. Lineage (GTDB taxonomy): Bacteria > Myxococcota_A > Polyangia > Polyangiales > Polyangiaceae > JABFRG01. The sequence continues at coordinate 6,718 of JABFRG010001116.1, read as the reverse complement.
ACTTCGTGGCCGAGGGACACTTCGGCCGGCACCTCCGGCGCATGCGCACGCTCTACACCGGGCGCCGCGAAGCGCTGCGCGATGGCCTGGAGCAAAGGCTCGGCGGGGCCATGACCATCGTCGGCGCGCCGGCCGGCCTCGATCTCGCGCTGCGCTTTCGCGAGCCGGTGGACGACGTGGCCCTCACCGCGGCGCTCGCCGAAGCGGGCGTCTCCGCGGAGGCTCTCTCGGCGCTCCACGCACGAACGCCGCGAGCTTCCGGCCTCCTGCTGGGCTTCTCGGCGGTCTCGGAGCGCCGCATCGGCGCCGGCGTCGTCACCCTGACGCGGACGTTCGAAGCCCTGCGACGGTCGTGAGCGCTCAGCCCAGGCCCGCCACCAGCCGCGCCAGATCGCCGTCGTCGTTCCAGAAACCCACGGCCGCGCGCACGTACTCGACGCCGGGAATGCTGCGCACCAGGACGCCCACCTTCTCCAGCTGACCTGCCACCGCCGCCGCCGCCGCGCCCTCCACGGTGAAGGACACGATGGTGGATGTATCTTGCACGGGGATCACGCGCACCTTCGGGAGCCTCTGCAGTCGCGCTCGCAGGTCCGTCGCGTGCGCTGCCGCCCAGCCGAGCGCACCGGCATCGACCTGCTCCTTGTGCCAGCCGAGGGCGCCGATGATGCCCGCCAGCGAGGTCATGGAGATGGTCGAAGCGTCGAGGCGCCGGGCGGTGGTCCAGGGCTCCGCGCCCTTGCTGCTGCGGGACTGCGAGAGATACCAAGGCCAGGGCGTGCCGAGCCCGGCGAGCGCCGAAGGCCGTACCCACAGCGCGCCGGTGCCCGACGGGCCGCAGAACCACTTCTGCCCGCTGACCGTGTAGAAGTCGGCGCCGCTCGCGTGGAGATCCACCGAAATGGCCCCGGTCGACTGCGCGCCGTCCACCAGCAGCTGTGCGCCCCGAGCGCGGGCTGCTGCGGCGATGGCCGGGAGCGGAAGGACCTCGCCGGTGGTCCACAGCACGTGCGAGAGCGCCACCAGGCGCGTCTCCGGCCGGACCTCTTCGGCGATCTGCGCCGGCTCCACCATGCGCACGCGGATGCCCCGCACCCTCGCCACTTCGTCGAGCGGCGCGGTGAGCCCGGGGTGCTCGTGGGTGGTCGTGAGCACCTCGTCACCCGCTTTCAGGTCGAGGCCCCATAGAACGGTGTTGAGGCCGTCGGTGGTGCAGTGGGTGAGCGCCAGCTCGTCGGGGGAGACCCCGAGCGATCGTCCGAAGGCGGCGCGCGCTGCGTCCATCTGCGCCAGCCACCCTTGAAAGCCGGCGAAGCCGATGCGGCCTTGGGTGTATGATGCACCCATGTGCGCGAGCATCGCCTCGTGCGCCGGCCGGGGCAGGGGACCGAAGGTCCCCGCGTTGAGGTACACCGAAGCCGTCGCCGAAGGCAGATCGCGGCGTGCCGCGAGAACGTCGAAACCCATGCGCCGGGAGGATACTTGGCTTCGCCGCGTACCGGGGCGTAGATTGCGGGAATGCGCGCCTTCTTCGCCTGCATCGCCCTGTGCGCACCCCTGGCGTGCGGCGGCTCGACGCAGGCAACGACGACCCGCGACCTGCCGCCCGTGCCCACCGCGCCGGCGGCGACGGCTTCGAGCGCGGTGCCGCAAGAAGGCGCCGTATCGGCCGGGGCCTATCGCGATCCCGACGATGCGTTCGACGTGACGTTCCCGGGCGCGCCGCACGTGCAGCAGGAGGACGAGCCCATCGCCGGGAGCGCGGGCGAGCTGCGATCCACCTTTCTTACCTGGTCCACCGACACGCGGCTCCTCATGGTGGGGAAGCTCCGGCTCCTGCGCATCGAGCGCTACGACTGCACCCGAGGTCTCTCGGGCATGCGCGACCTGACGCTCCGGAACATGGGCTGCAGCGCCACCGCCGAGAAGCCCACCACCCTCGGCGGTCGCCCGGCGCTGGACGTGGAGTTCGTCTGCCAGAAGAGGCCCTATCGCGGGCGCATGCGGGTGGCCTGCGACGCATCGGGCGTGGGCACGCGACACGAGGCTATGGCGTACAGCGTCATGGCGATGGAGCAGACCGCGCGCTGGAACGACGAGGCGGCGCGGGCTTTCGTGGACGGCTTCCACCTCCACCCGCGACCCTGAAACCACGGGTTCCTGCCGGGACGGCAGTTTCCACCCCCACTTTCATCGAGACCGCGCGCCTCCGGGCTACACGAATTCCGCGGATCCGCGCCTTCCGTTTGCGGTAACGTTCGCGGCCGTCATGACCGAGCCGTCCCTCCATCATCCGCCTCCGTCCCGCGCGGGCAACCCGCCGCCGCCCGTCGCTCAATTCGCCAAGTGGCCCCCGGACGACGACGGCTTGCCGCCGGGTCCCGCGGACATCGGCAACCCCTACGGAGGTGGTGGCGGTGGCGGTGGCTACATGGGCGGTGGCGACGGCGAGTTCAAGAAGGGGGCGACCAAGCCCATCCTCATCGTCGTCGGCATGCTCATCGTCGCGGCCGGCATCGTCGTCGCGATCTTCGCCGTGAAGGGCGAGTCCGAGAAGATGGACGCCAAGAAGATCGCCTCCACCAAGCAAGAGCTCGCGCTCATGCCCAAGGATCAGCAGATCCCCAAGTGGCGCGAGTGGGCGGCTCGCGAAGACGTGCCGGAGCTCCGTCAGGAGGCCTTCGCGCAGCTCGCCTGGGCCAAGGATCCCGCGGGCCTCGACGAGATCATCAAGGGCCTCTCCAGCGCCGACCACCGCATTCGCGGCACCGCGTCGCAGGCGCTCCTCGAGTACGGGTCCCCCACCGCCGACAAGGCCAAGGCCCCGCTGCTCAAGGCGCTCGCCGAGTCCGACAACAGCGACGAGCCGCAGATCGCCTGGGCCCTCGCCACCCTCAAGGAGTCCTCTGCCTTCGATCGCGTCTTCGCGGTCTACAGCAAGGGCTACCTGGCCAAGGTTCAGAAGATCGACGGCAGCCCCGCTTTCGATCCCGAGATCCTCGTCAACCTCTCGTCGCTCGACAAGCTCGCCACGCTCAAGGGCGACCCCAGCACCAGCGTGCGGCAGCTGGTGGCGACCGCGCTCTCGTCCACCGGCGACGCCAAGTGGACCAACCAGCTCATCGATCTGGTGAAGGACAAGGACGTCGAGGTCGCCCGTGAGGCCGCCATCGGCCTCGGCAAGATCGCCAACGAGGCCGCCATGGGGCCGCTCCTCGAGGCTCTCAGCAAGGCCGACAAGGACTCCCGCCAGAAGTTTCTCGAAGCGCTCCGCGACGGCGTCGGCGCCAAGGGCCTGGTCCTCGCCATCCGTAGCGTCACGCACGAGAAGGCCGAGCGCGAGAAGCACCAGACCAAGGTCATCTTCGACATGCTGAAGGACCTGCACGATCCCCGCGGCGGCGATCTGCTGGTCCAGTACATCGCCACCAACCCCAAGCCCCACTGGAAGACCGAAGCCGCCTTCCGCCTGGCCGAGTCCGGCGACGTGCGCGCGGTGCCCACCCTGGCCTGGCGCATGAAGCTCGACCCCCTCAAGATCTACAATCAGATCGACGATCCCGAGCTTCGCCAGGACGACAACGAGCGCGTGGTCTCGGCGCGCATGCTGGCCGACCTCGCCATCTTGAACCCCGACAAGAAGGCCGACATCCTCAAGGAAGCGGAAGAGCCGGTCATCTCCTGGATCACCGACAAGCCGCAGCCGCACGCCAACGGCCTGCGCTTCCTGGTGGCCGCCGAGTCGAAGGCAGTGATGCCCAAGCTCATCAACTGGGCCGACCCGCACTCGGCGCTCCCCAACCCCGGCGCGCAGCCCCCGGTGCCGCTCGACTGGGAAACCTCGCAGAGCGCGCTCCGCTACCTCGGCTGGACCAAGGATCCGCGCGGCTGGTCCATCCTCGAGAAGCAGCTCACGCGCCAGGGCCAGAAGAAGTACGACGTCACCATGGAAGGCCTGCAACAAGGCGGCCTCGCGGTGCTCGGCATGACCCTGCGCGCGCTCGGCTACGGCGCCGCCGACGGCTTCGCCCAGTGGGGCGACTCCAAGGCGTTCCCGCTCCTGGTGAAGTACATCGAGGACAAGGAAGGCAACGAGCAGTCGCGCCTCGAAGCGTGCTTCGCGCTCTCCTGGGTGGCGACCGACGATCAAATGAAGGAAGTGGCCAAGAAGGTCCACGACCTCACCGCCACCGACCCGAAGAGCACGCTCATCCGCAGCTGCTACCTCGAGACCATGATCCACCGCCCGGTGCCCGAAGTGACGGGCCAGCTGGTGGACCTCCTCAAGGCCGACGTGGAGCTCGACGTGCGCCATCAGGCGTCGCGCGCCATGGGCATCGGGGGCCTGGCGCCTTCGGCAGTTCCGCTGCTCATGGAGAAGCTCAAGGACCCGGCAGTGCGCTCCGACGCCGCGCTCGCGATCCTCATCGGCGCCGACACCGACACCGTGAAGCGCGCCATGGCCGTGTACAACGACGGCGGGCCCGACACGATGGAGGAGCTGAAGACCATCTACAACGGCTCCTTCGGCTACTGGAGCGACAAGAACTACGAGAAGGGCGACGTCGCCCGGTGGGTACAGAACGCCGAGGCTTGCGGCCGCGTGAAGGTTCACGATGGCCTCCAGGACTGGCCGAAGGTGCTCCTCTCGCGCGCCCTCTCCGGCGACTTCGACAACGGCCCCCGGTCGATGACCCGCGTGCAACTTCGTACTCGCCTCTATCGCGACGCCAAGGGCGGCGACGAGAAGAAGCGCGTGGAAGCCATCGCCATCCTCAAGTTCATGAAGGAGAAGGGCGTGCTCATGGCCCTTCGCACCGAGGAGGGCCCGTGGAAGGAACTGGCTCGCCAGGCGTTCTTCGAGGTCATGAACCCCAAGGCGTTCGTCGACAGCCTCCCCGAAGCCCCGAAGAAGTGAAGCGCGCCGCGTCCGTGGCCATCGCCATCGTGGGCCTCTGGGCCTGCGGCGGCGGTGGTGGCGGCCCGCCGGCCACGGCGGTGAACGCCAAGAGCGTCCGTGCCGACGGCATGGCGCTGGTCATGGCGTGCACGCCCACCGGTCCCGAGCGTTGCTTCGACGCGGTCGACGACAACTGCAACGGCCTCATCGACGAGGGCTGCGGCGTGCCCACCGGCGTCTTGCAGTTCGTGGTGGCGTGGGGCGATAGCCCAGCCGACGTCGATCTCGCGCTCATGGACCCCACCGGCACGCGCATCCACGAAGGGGCGCGCTCGCGCAACGGCTTCCGTCTCGACAAGGACTGTCCCAAGGAAGGCTGCTTCGGGCAGAACGTCGAGTCGGTGGTCTTCGACGGCAACGATCCGCCCAAGGGCCTCTACATCGTCGAGGTGAAGCTGGGCGAGCTCGCCGGCGCCCCGCTCCCGGTGCGCGTGCGACTGGGCGCGCGGGTCGGTACGCGGAGCTTCGGCGCCGAGCTGGAGCTCACCACCGCCGACGACAAGAAGACCCTCATGTTCGAGCTGTAGGCGCTGCCGGCGGCGCCATGCCCTCGCGAAACGTGGGGTAGCGCAAGGTCACGCCGAGCACCTGCAGCGCGCGCCGCGCATCGACACGCCGGTCCGCCCGAAGCGTCTCGTGAACCTCTTCGAGCGGCGCGTACGGCGGAAGCGGCACGCCCCACGCTCCGCAGATCCATCGCACCACCTCGCCGTGTGGGGCCGGGGCCTCGTCTCCCACCACGAACGTCTTGCCATGAACCGCGCCCGCGGCCAGCGCCAGGGTCGCCAGATCGTCCACGTGGATGCGCGACGTGAACCGCGTGCCGTCGCCGGGAATCCGGTGCTTGCCGGAAGCCACGCGCACGTGGAGGCCGCGGTCGGGACCATAGATGCCCGGGCAGCGCAGCACCGTCGCACCCACGTTGCGGTAGACCTCCTCGGCTGCCAGTCGCGCGGTGGCGCGGGTACTGGGCGCGTCCGGGAGCGGCGTGGCGTCGTCGATGATGCCCCGGCGATCGTCGTATACACCGGTGGTCGAGAGGTAGGTCACCGCCGCCACGTTCCGGAGCGTCGGAGCCAATGCCGCATCGGTGACGCCGTCCGGTGGAAACGTCACCACCACATGGTCCTGCGCCCGAAGCTGGTCGTGGAGCGCGGATTCCCCCACGCTGCCGCAGAACGCTTCGATGCCTCCTGTCGTGAGCGCCGCTGCCCGTCCCGCGTCGCGGGTCGTCCCCAGCGCGCGCAGTCCGGCCTCCGTAGCTCTCCGCAGGATCGCAAGGCCGGCGTAGCCGGCACCGAGAACGACGACGCGATCGATCACCGGTGCACACGTAGCCGGCCACGCGGCCGTTTACCAGCTCAGGGGCGAATCACCTCGCGTACCGGTCGCCCTCCTTCGGTGGCCCAGCCGGAGAGCACGATGGACCCCACCCCGAGCGTGCGCAACACGACGTGCACGAAGTAGAGCCGGGCTGGCTCACCGGCGATCTCGGTGTAGGCGAGGGCGGTGCAGGCGCCGGCCGGATCCTTTCGCACGCGAACGGTCAGCTCGCGCCCCGGCAACGCCCGCAGCGCCATGGAGATCTCGCCGCCGCTCGGTCCGCGTACCACCACCCGCTGCCGCGCGATGCCGTACGCGCGCTGCTCGTGGTCCAGCAGCGGCGAGGTAGCCGTCTTCCCCCGCTCGTAGTCTCGCCAGCAGGCGCGCACCGGGGCGTTGCCCACCGGTGCGCAGGTCTCGTCGACCCGGACGACG
>JABFRG010000310.1 GCA_013141295.1 Polyangiaceae bacterium | reverse complement strand
CCCGAGCAACATTGCGCAGAAGCTCACGGGCAACGCTGGCCGCTGGCGTGAGCTCGTCGGCGCCAACCCCCAGAAGCCCCGGAGCAAGGATGGCAACTTCGCGACGCTGTCGGCGGGCGAGCGCATCAACCTTCCGGCGAGCTGGGGCAGCGGCGGGGGTGCGGGCGCGCGCGGCGGCGGCGCGACCCCCACCAAGGATGCCAGCAAGGACAGCGGCGGGCCCCTGCTCGCCGCCACCGAAGTCGTGACCAACAAGGGAGGCCCGCATGCGGCGCGTGCATGAAACGGTGATGGCGGACGGCGTCTTTCGGGTGGTCCTCACCCAGGATCATCGCGTGTTCGCGGAGCTGCATGTTTCGGAGAGCCCCATCGGGCCGCTCCACCTGCGCTTCGAAGTGGGACCACGCCACGTGCAGCTTCCCGACGGAAGGCGCGTGCACCGAAGCGCGCTCCTGCGCGCGCACCAAACCGCGGGCATCTTCGACGGCATCGCCCGGTCGGTGAAGCGCGCCGCCGAGAAGACCTTCAACACCGTGAGCAAGGGCGTGACCACCGTCATCCGCCCCGCGTTCAACGCGGTGAAGACCGCCGCGGGTCACGGCATGCGCGCGATCGCAAAGGCCATCCCGCAAGGCGACTTGCGGCGCCAGCTCGAGGCCTCGTCGCGCATCGTGCTCCGCGCGCGGCTCGGAGACCTCCAGGCGAAGGACTTCATGCGCTTCGTCCGCAAGGCGGCCGACGCGGGCATCGACGCGGCGCGCTTCGTCGCGCGTCGCCTGGACGACGCCACCAAGGCCATGGTGCCGCTCCCCATCCGCCCCTTCCAGCAGTTCGATAAGTTCGCCGCCGCCGTGCAGAGCGGCAACCTGGGCGAGATCCGGAAGGTCCTCAAGGACAACGCCGCGCTTGCCCAAGGCGTGGTCTCCACCATCCCCGGCCTCGGCACCGGCATCAGCGCGGGCCTCGGCGCCGGCGTCGCCGCGCTCGAGGGCGGAAGTCCCGTCGAGTACGCCATCCGCACCGCCTACGGCGCGATACCGATTCCGAGCGGGATCCGCATGGTGACCGACAGCGCGCTCGAGGCCGTCCTCACGTTCGCAAAGACGGGAAGCGTCACCGACGCGGCGCTCGCCGCTGCGCGGGCGCGGGTACCGCCGGGAATGCCTCGCGACGTCTTCGACACGCTCGCGCAAATCTTGGTGAAGAAGGTTCCCGTTCAGAAGGCCGCGGGCGCCATGGCGGAGCACTACCTGCAGCGCTACGGCGGCGCCGCGACCGACAAGCTCCTCGCCGCCGCCGCTCCGAAGGGCGGCCTTCCCTCGCTCCCCTCGCTCCCCGCGATTCCGCTGCCGGCCGGTGGCGCCTTCGACGCGTCGAGCTTCCTCCCTCGGCTTCTGCCTTCGTGAGGTGCGGGTGATGGAACGTTCCGAAACCATCAACTACGGAAACCGCGTCACGCTCCAGGGCGGCGGGCCGCAAAGCGTCCTCTCGGTCTCCATCCGTGAGTCGCGGCCCTTCACGCTCTACGCCGAGGCAACCGTGCAGGTGCCCCCGACGACGTCGCGCGCGTCGGTGCTGCCGCAGCTCACGCTCAACTGGGGCAACGGCTCCGCCTTCTCCGAGATGACCGTGCCCGTCTACGGCGCAACGCGCCTGCCCGTGGTGGCGCGCTCGGTGGAGGTGTTCGCGAACCTGGTGGACGTCAAGACCGGCAAAGACGTCATCGACGCCAACATCCGCTGCGTCGTCTCCGCGTTCCTCTCGCACGGCACCGAGGGCGGCGCGTCGCGGCCGCTGATGCAGCGCCGGCAGGGCAGGGGACACGAGGGCTTGCTCGCGCAGTGGCCGACCGGCCTCGCCGTCGTGCGCGCGCATCACCCGGGCATCGCGCCGCGGTTCTTGCAGTTCTTCGATGCGCGCGAGCTGGCCAAGAACGGCGACGTGCCGGCGTTCGAGCTGCCGCTGCCGCCGCTCCCGGGCCGCGCCACCGAAGACCGGCCCCAGGGCATCGGGTTCTTGGACGGTGTTGCGTGGTCCGTCAGCGCGACGTGGGGCGTGCTCACGCGCGACGTCGGCGCCGACGTGAGCCTCGACGCGGAGCTGTTCGCATGACGGCGACTGCTGCCGCCCTGGCGAAGGCCACGCTCCGCTACCGCCAGAAGGCGGCGGTGGTGCTCGAGGCGTGGTCGAAGGTCGTGGGAGGCCTCCCCACGCGCAAGGCGGTCGTGCATGCGCTCGCCATCGGGGAGCTCGAATCGCGGCTCGGCGACGCGTGGCCCGGCCACAACTGGGGGGCGGTGCAGAAGCGCTCGCTCACGAGCCGCGAAGCCGAGACGCTCGCCGCGCGCGGCATCTCCCCCTCGGGTGGGGACGCCGCGCGAAAGGCCGCCGCTGCGGTGCTCCCGGCGGCGCGCGATGAGCTGCTCTGGATCGACCGCAACACGAAGGGCCCATATTTCGTGTGGTTCTGGGCGTTCGAGAGCGACCTCCAGGCGGCTGAACGCTTTCTCGTTGCGCTCGTCAAGCAGCGCGCCGGCGTGCGCGCGGTGCTTACCGCGGGCACTGCCGAAGACGTCGCCCGGGCCATGTACGCGAGCCACTACTACGGCGGCGTCTCGGAAGACGCCGAGGTCAACATCCAGACCTACGCGCGCGCCATCCGCAGCAACGCCGGGCCCATCGAGGCCGCGCTCGCGGGGTGGGACGGCTCGCTCCCGGCGGGCCAGACGAGCCGATGGCTTCTCGTGGGCGCGGCGGCCGCTGCCGTCGCGCTCGTGCTGGTGGTGCGGGGAGGAGGGAATAGCTGAATGGGGCTCTTGCCGAAGTTCGTGACGACCGATGACGTCCGCGCGCAGAAGACGCGGCTCGATGCCGTGGTGCGTTCCATCGACGCCACCGCGAAGACCTGCGCCACGATGCCGCCCGACGTGCGCCTCGCGTGGGAGGGCTTCTCGAAGGCCTGGCGCGGCTACTGCGACGCCGAAGACTCGTGGCTATCTGCGGCCGCGGAGTACGACGAAGGCGTCGCGTACGAGAAGCAAATCGCCGACTGGCAAGTGCGCATCGGCGAAGTCTGCAAGCTCGCCGCACCGCCCATCAAGCCCGCGTCGCCGGGCCTCCCCGAGGTTCCCGAGAAGTGGCACGGCACCGTGCGCATCGTGGCGGCCGCCGGTATCGCGCTCGCCGCGGTGGTCGCGCTCCGGACGGTGGCGCGATGAACGCGATGCGCATGCCCCTTGTCTCCGCGTCCCCGTCGTCGTTCTCGGACCACCTCGCGCTCGTGAACTGGCTCGAGCGCATGACCGAGGCCCACGCGGTGCGGGTCATCCTGCGCCAGCGCGCCGAGAAGGGCGGAGACCAACGCGTCGCCGAGTGGTCCTTGCCCCGCGAGCTGGAGCCCCTCGCCCGCGAGATTGCGCAGAAGGCCGAAGACGACGCCCGCCAGCAGCGCGGCCGCTCCCTCTACGGCGTCTTTGCGTACCGCGCCGCTGACAAGAAGGCCTTCGACCGCCTCTTTCTGAGCCCGCAGCACAGCACCGCGAAGACCGTCGAAGGCATCATGGAGCAAGCGCCCGAATCGATGGCGCTCCAGGCCGGCGCCTCGCCGGTCACGGTGCTCCTTTCGCAGCTGATGCGCCACAACGAGGCCTCGGCGCATATGGCGCTCGGGCACACCGACGAGATCATCGCCCACTACCAGCGCATCGTGGGCGCGCTCGAGCGCCGGGTGCAGGAGCTGGAAGAGCGCGAGAGCGAAGCGCTCGAGCTGCTCCGCGAGATGCGCACCATCGACCGCGAAGAGAAGCAGCAGGAGGCGCGCGCCGCGAAGGAAGGCGCGCGCGAGGCCTTCGTGCGCGAGAAGCTCGATATGGGCCTGAGCCTCCTCGCCGCGAAGTTTGCCAGCGGCGGGGGAGGGGGCGTGCCGGGCCCGCTCATGGACGACCTCGTGAGCAAACTCATGGGCTCGTTCAACGCCGAGCAGCTCGAGTCCCTCACGACGTCGCTCAGGCCCGAGCAGGCGATGCTCGTTGCCGAAATCTACTCCGCCTACGGCAAGCGCGCCGTGGACGCTGCGGCAGCGCAATCGCCGCCTTCGAAGCAACAACCCCAGCAACCGACCGAAAGGGCCAACCGATGAACCCGAAACAGAAGAAGCGCGTGGCAGAGAAGCAGCAGGAGGCCGAGAGCGTAGGCAGGTTCTTCCTCAGCGCCCTCTTCGGCGACACCGAGGAGACGCTCACGCAGGCCTTGGAGCAGGAAGCCGCCGCGCGCAAAGCGCCCCCGCGTCGAGGTGGCCCGTGACCATGAACATCAACCGACCGATTGGGCGGCGCGACGACGACCCGGCCGCGCCGCGCGTGTACCCCCACGTGGTGCTCGACCTCCGCGGCCTCGCCGGCGGGCAGTTCGGGACGTTGCAGCTCACGGCGCGCAGCGCCGACCGGCTGGAGCTGTCGCTCGTCGGCGAGCTCGTCGAGATGAACAAGGAGCAGGCCGAGAAGGTCGTGCGCGCGCTCGTTCTGTGGCTCGAGCGCGACGTCGTCGTGGCGAGCGCGTTTCAAGATTCGTTCGAAGAAAAAGGAGTCACACGCAATGAATGAAGCAGCGACCAAACACCTTGACGATGAGGCCTCGCGGGAGGAAAGTGCAGCCAAAGAGCGGGGGGCGTTCGACCTCGGGGGCCCAGCAGAAGCTGGAGTCCGATTCGTCAGCGACGACAATCGGTGCGTGCGTTTGCGGCATGGTGGGACGTTGGGCGCCGAGTATCCACTCGACGTCGTTCAGCATGTCGGGGACCAGTACGCGCAGCGAAGGAGCATGAGCCAATGAAGCATCAAGAAGCAGAGCGCGTTGCGCCCTCAGTAGAGGGCCGGTACAGTTCGCGCATGGGGAACAGGTGGGCGGCGTTGCTTACGATGGGCGCCGGCCTGATGGGCTCGATACTCGCGGTGGCCTGCACCTCCGATGGACCTCCGTCGATCGGGGAATCCGCTTCGGCCATCATCAGCACGACGGCCTGCAACCAAGGCGCCAGCGACCCGGTGGTGGTGCCGGAGTGGGGCACGGTGACAACGGGCACGCGGTCGGCCACGGACTTCCTGGCGACCCAGCTGAGGAACCGATACGGGTTCGACGTGAAGGTCCGTCTCGAGATGAAGTCTCGCGGCCTCGACGGGCGCATCGTCACGCGTACGGCGTGGTCGGGGACCGTCTCCGCCGGACAGACGCGAACCGTCAACATCCGACCCGCAGATTTCCCGGTGCAAAGCGTGGGAAGCGCCACGGTCGTTACGCTGGATGCCGTCATCACAGCATCGGGCCAGCCGCACTTGGTTGGCGCTCGCATTCCCTCGAAGCCCCTCGTATCGCGCTTCTCCAGCGACTATGCCAGCGTCACGCTGGCGGGAGAGAACGACGCCGAGGCGTCAGCGGTCGAACCCTACTCTTCAGCAGAGACCTTCATCAACCAGGTGTCCGCGGTCGGGCGCTCGCTCTCGACGTACGTCGGCCGCGTCTGGAACGGCACCACCATGGTCAACGTCGGAACCTTGCCGGTCGTTTCGGACGACGCCACCCGGTACGCGACGCTCCGCACCCACGTTTTCTCGGACACCGACTCCCTTCAGTGGGACAAGTTCTTCGACAACGTTCCGCCCTCCATCACGCCCGGGGATCAGGACCCCAATGGCAACCGCGTCTGCGCTCGAGTCTCCGTCGACTTCATCGACGAGAACCGCGGCGAGCCCGTTTACGGCGCCACCTTCGCGGGCAATGGGTACCCGGCGGCTTACACGCTCCTCTCCATCTTCGCCGCCGATGACAACAAGCTCCTCTGGTCGGGCTACGCGAACTCCGAGGGTTGTACGCCGCGTCTCCAAGGCCTCTCGTCGGGGCGCTTCGTCATGTCCGTGGAGAGTCGCTTGCGGGACTACCGCTTGAACCCCGTTCGCGATGCCAACGTGGACGTTCGGAAACTGATCACGGCGGTCTCTTCCGAACTCCCCGCGCGCCAAGCGGTGGGATTCCGCGTGTTCGCGGTCTCTCCGACGCCGCCGGCAACGGACATCCGCATTCGCTTGGACGCGACCGACCGGCGCGTCATGGTGGCGGCGGCAATGGCGCAGACCCTGCGGACACCCACTGTGCCCGTGCCCTCGGGCAACTACCCGGTCCGACTCTCGCGCTGTGGGGGAAACGACACCATCACGACCAACGCGACCGCATGCGCCGATGATACGATCTGGCTTGGTCTCAACCGAGACCCGGGACGTACCCACAATGCGCAGTGGAAATTCGTCATCAACCACGAGTTCGGCCACGGCATCCAGCAGAAGTCCAACACGCAACCGGCGCTGCAGTACGACGGCGTCTCACTTCAGCCGATCTGCACGTGCGACCATGTTTACGATGGAGCCGACCGGGAACACTGCATGCAGTCGAAGGAGATGCCCGGTGCCGCTGGAGCGGAGAGCTTCGCCGATCTCGTGGCAACGAGCACCTGGAGCGGCACCAACCAGAACTCGTGCACGTTTGTATACTACAAGGAAACCGCCACCGCCCCTCCTGCTGCACCGCTCACGCCCCCTAACGCCGTCGACTGCGCGGCGCAGGTCCAGTGGGTCAAGACGCAGTGCGCGGACCCAAGCCGCGGGTCGGAGTGGGACTGGAACAACTGGTATCGCTCCCTCACGGTCTCGCCTGTCTCGCCCGTGAACCAACGCACGACGATTTCGGACCTCGTCAATATCCAGCGCGCGGCCTGCGGAGGGGTATCGTGCGCTGGTCTTCAGCCATCGCCGAGCCAGTTCATCACATCGGCGAGTTCGTACTACGGCACCAACACCCCGCGGGCCGCGAGATTTAGCGACCGCGCCGCTGCCTACGGCGTCACGTTTACGCTATAAGGATCACTGCACATGCCCGTCAGGAACGCGCTGCCTTTCCTTCTTGGTCTATCGTTCCTGCTGGCCTGCGGTGGCTCCTGCACGACCCCCTCTGCGATCCCGCCCGACGCTGCTGCGCCCGATGCAGCAGCGGCGGACGGGGGTCCGGTGGTGATGACGGAGGACGGAACCTGCGTGAGCACGTTCCGTGTAACGCCCGACTGCCTGCACCCTCCGGTGGTCAAGCGGTGCGACGGCGAACTCTGCAAGATACCCCACGGCTGCTTCGTACAAGGGTCGCCAGATTGCCTCCCGTGGCGTGGCGCAGTGAGCGAACCCGAAGCGCAAGTAACCCTGACGCACGACTTCGAGATCGGACGCCACGAGGTGACCCAGGCGGAGTGGGTGCAGGCCGGGTTTCCGAACCCAAGCCGCCCACCTGAAGACGCCGGAAGTACCTACGTCGGCGATTGCATGGAACCTTCCTGCCCGATTGCGCGGCTGTCTTGGTACGAGGCAGTGCTCTACACCAACGCACGCTCCCGCGCCGCCTCGCTTCAGGAGTGCTACCTGGTGGAGGGCTGCACCGGCGAGATCGGCTCGACGACGTCGCCGCTTCGCTGTGTGGGAGCCAAGTCACGGACGCCATCCATCTACGATTGCACCGGCTATCGGCTCCCGACGGACTCCGAGTGGGAGTATGCCGCGCGCGCGGGCACCCGAACTCCGTACTACACCGGCAAAATGTCGGTCACCACGGATGACTGCCTGTCCGAGCCCGCACTGGACGAGGCGGCTTGGTACTGCGCGAACGTCAGCAGCCGCACGACCCAGCCGGTGGAGAAGAAGGTACCGAACGGCTGGGGCCTCTTCGATGTGCTTGGGAACGCCTTCGAGTGGACGTCCGACGAGACCCAACCCACCGGTCTGCGAAACGGCCCACACGTCGACCCCGGCGCGACCCTCGGCGCCAACTCGATACGTACAACACGCGGCGGCTTCTTTGTACTTTGGCCGACGGCAGTGACGGCGTCCCACACGCTCTACGCCGACTGGAACGAGAAAGCAGGAGGGTTCCGTGTGGCGCGAACCCTGCCGGGGAAGAAGTAGACGATGCCGCCTGGCCTCCTACGGCGCTAGTTTAGGTTGTGGGTCGCACACATGCCCAGGAACGCCCTTCCACCTCTCGTCGCTCTACTCTTCTTGCTCGCTTGTGGTGGAGGGGGCTCCTGCACGACCAACCCAGCCCAGACCGGCGCAGACGCCGCCATTGACGTCGTGATGCCCGACGCCGGGCCGGTGGTGATGACCGAGGACGGAACGTGCGTGAGCACGTTCCGTGTCACGCCCGAGTGCCAGCATCCAGTGGTGGTGAAGCAGTGCGAGGGCGAGTTCTGCAAGATACCCCACGGTTGCTTCGTTCAGGGCTCGCCGGAGTGCCTTCCGTGGCGTGGTGCAGTGAGCGAGCCCGAAGTTCAGGTGACGCTCACGCACGACTTCGAGATCGGACGCCACGAAGTGACGCAGGCGGAGTGGGTGCAGGCAGGGTTTCCGAACCCGAGCCGGCCTCCTCAGGATGCGGGAAGCGCCTACGTAGGCGATTGCATGGAGCAATCTTGTCCCATCGCGCGGTTATCCTGGTTCGAGGCCGTGCTCTACACGAACGCCCGCTCCCGGTCTGCATCGCTCCAGGAATGCTACCTGGTGGAGGGCTGCACCGGCGAGGTCGGCTCGACGACGTCGCCGCTCCGCTGCAAGGGGGTCAAGCCACGGACGCCATCCATCTACGACTGTACCGGCTATCGGCTCCCGACGGACTCGGAGTGGGAGTACGCAGCGCGCGCCGGCACCCGAACGCCGTACTACACCGGGCCAATGCGTGCGACGACGCCCAACTGTACGCCGGAACCGGCGCTAGACGAGGCGGCTTGGTACTGCGCGAACGTCACGAGCCGCACTACCCAACCCGTGGAGAAGAAGGTGCCCAACGGATGGGGCCTCTTCGATGTTCTAGGAAACGCGTTCGAGTGGACGTCGGACGAGACCCAGCCCGCGGGCCTAAGGAACGGTCCGTACGTCGACCCTGGCGCTACCCTCGGCGCGAATTCGATACGCACGACTCGTGGCGGCGTTTTCGGCCTCGCGCCGGTGGGAGTGACCGCTTCCAACACGCTCTACTCCGATTGGAACGAGAACGGCGGTACGGGGTTCCGTCTGGCGCGAACGCTGCCGGGGAAGAAGTAGACGATGTCGATGCTTCGTGGCGTCTTCACACCGGGACCTTTCCTGGCCCTTGCCGCTGGGGTTGGAGTTGCAGCGTGCAGTAGCAGCGGCACGCCAGCGCCCACACCGGTCAACGCGACCGCTGAGGCTCAAGCGGCGGATGCCGGGAAGGAGGCCGCCGCTTGCGTGCCCTCCGGTGGCGCGTGCGACCCCGACAAGCCCACCTGCTGCGCCGGCAGCTCCTGCCAAGGGGTCGACGTGCCCGGTCAGCCAACCTCCGGAACGTGTCTGTGAACGCCGACGAGCCCCCTCTGGCTCGCCGCATCCGCGCCATCTACGACGAGGGCGCGCCGCGCCAGATTCACCCACACATCGGCGGCGCGTTCCTGGCGCCCACCGAAGACAGCCTGCGCATCCTGGCCGTGGGCATCAACTCGTATCTGGACGCGCCCGCCGACGCGAGCCCCCATCCCGGCTGGTTCGCTGGGTGGTTCACCGAGCAGCGGCATCGCTTCACGCGGCGGCTCTGGCGCGACCTGAAGGTGCTCGCGGAGACGCTCACGGCGCCCGGGGCGCGCTTCGCGTCGAATCGCTTCCGCGGCATGGACGCGGTCTTCCTCACCAACGCCATCAAGGTCTACCTGCCTTCCTCCGAGGGCAAGCGCGCCGACCAGCTCACCGACGCCCACTTCGCGAAGCACCTCGGCCAGTGGCACGGGGAGCTCGACGCGATGGCGGAGTCCGGCGCGCTCCCCCATGTCGTCGCCATCATCGGCGCGCCCTTCTGGGGGCGCGCATGCGTTTCACTGAGCGAGCCGAGCGCGTTCGAGCACTTCGCGGTGCGAGAGTCCCGGGGGTACGGCGGTCCGCTGCAGCACTTCCTTCGTTCGGTGGAAGTCGAGGCGCCCCAGGGCTTGCACGAGCTTCTACTCGTGCGCGTGCGGCATCCGTCCGCACGAACGGTCATCGGGTCGCCGCGATGGCTCGCCGGCGAGTCCGATTTCCACAGCGGGTGAGCGCCGCCGCCACCAGAAGAAACGAGC
>JABFRG010001021.1 GCA_013141295.1 Polyangiaceae bacterium | reverse complement strand
GCGCTCTGGCGGGGCCGCACGGGTTTCCCGGCGAGCCTCCTTCGGCGGCGGCCATCGCCGCGTCCACCGACGGCAGCTCCGAGGATGGCGGCGAAGCCGTGGAGAGCGACTGGCAGCTCGCTCACTGGATGGGGCTGCGCGAAGGTGGCGTGATCGACGACCAGGACCACGACCGAAGCTGGATCTGGAACGAGGGCTTTCCCGCGGAAATCAGCGCCTTCGAGGGGAGCCGCACGGTGCTGGTGGGCCCCAGCCGCATCCAACGTGGATGGCGCGCAGGCCGCATCTTCTCGGGCATGAAGGGCCGCGTCGAGGTGCTCGGCGCCATGCCCGAGCCCGAGGTTCGTGCGCTGCTCGGTCGGATCCTCGCGGCGGTCTGAAGGGCCCGAACGGTTGGAGCGCTATTCCGGCGTGAGCGTGAGGTCGGTGCCGGGTCCGGGTGCGGTCTTGTAGATGGGCCGATCGGGGAAGTGGCTGCGGACGCACTGCAAGCTCTGGGGACCGCTAGCGCCCAGCAGGAGCACGTCGTTGTCGTAGAGCTCGATGGGCAGGTTGCGCGTGGCGTCCATGGGGCCGTACACCCAGGTGCCGGCGGTGACCTTCACGATCACGTGATGCAGCCCGGCGGCGCGGGCGGCGCGAACCGGTGCGTCGTTGCGGAGCAAGAGGTCGTGGTTGTGGGGGAACGTCACCGGGAGGATGCGCAGCACGCCATAGGCCATGCCCGCGAGCACCAGCCCCACGCCCACCCGCTGCGTGCGCAGGAAGATCGGCGTGAAGAGCGCGCTCGCCCCCACCGCCATGGGGACGATGACCGGCATCTGGTAGCGGGGGCCGAAACCGAAGTCCCAGCCGCGACCGAACTCGATGGATGCATAGTACACAAGTAGCAGCAGGCTCCCGAGCACCAGCATGAAGGGCAGCCGGCGCTCCGGCGACCGCAAGAGCGGCAAGAGCCCGGCGAGGCCCAGCGACGGCGCCAGCGGCCACCAGCTGTAGGCCCCGGTGGCCATGGGCACGTGCCACTTCACCATGTTGAGGGGCGGCGCGCTGGTCTTCATCTTGGCCCAGGCGTGGAACTCCTCGGTGAGCTGGTAGGGCAGCACGAACCAGCGCCCCACCTGCAGCCGCGACAGCACGAGGAGCAGCGCGAGGCACAGGGCCACCGGCAGCGCGGCCCACACCAGCGCCATCGGACGGAGCTTCTTCCGCAGCACCGCCTGCAGCGAGAAGAGCCCGATCGGCAGTCCCAGGGTCGCGAGCTCGACGCCGCGCGTGAGCCCCAAGAACCCCAGCGCGAGCCCGGCCACCAGCGCCGCGTGGCGCACCCGCTTGGGGTCGCCGGCGGACGATGCATCCTGGGCAGAGCACGCGCCCTCCATGGCCCAGGCCCACAGCGCGCACACGAACACGTGGGGAAAACGCGACCCCGCGTTGATCATCATGGTGTTGGCGAAGATGACCGAGAGCGCCGCCACCAGGCCCCCGATTCGCTGCGCGCGGACCGACGAGTCGGCCACCGCAGCCGACGCGCGCCGCCCGAGGCGCGCTACCGCAACCGCCAGGAGGCCGAAGCTCACCGGCCCCGCGAGCACCTCGGCGCGCACCCAGAAGAAGGGCGCCATGAACAGCGGCCACCCCGGCTGGTACTGCGCGAACATCCGGTCGTCCTTCCAGAAGATCCAGAAGTTGCGAAAGGCATCCAGACACGGCGGCACCTTGCCGTACACGCGCCCCTTGGCGAACACCGCGGCCTGGTAGGTATAGCCCCATTCGTCGGAGCTATCGACGGTGCCGTCGAGCACGAACGCGGCCACCAGGGTGCCCACCACGATGGCCAGGATCGCCAGCGCCGCGTCGTCGACCCGAAACGGCGAGCGCCCGAGAGCCGGAGCCGCGAGCGAGCTTACTTCACTCGGCCTCCGCCACTGGTGCGTGGCGAAGAGCGCATAGGTGCAGGGTGCAAACATCGCGTGGAGCGCCGTGAGCTCCCACTCGGAGTCGGTGATGCTGCGGGTGGTCCAGGTCAAGAAGCCGAACGCCAGCGCGACCCAGGGCAAGAGACGCAAGCGCCCCATGAGCGCCGCCGAGATCACCACCAGCACCCGGCTCACCGCGAGCACGTCGAAGGTGGCCATCTGGTGCGAGCCGTGGGTCATGGCCCGGAAGAAGCCCGCCACATCCATGGCCTCTACCGCGAGCCATTGCGCCACCAAAAGGCCCCACTGCGCCATGCGTGGACGCAGGGGCCGCGCCAAGAACACCCCGGTGGTGACGAGCCCCAGCGCCAGCTGCGCCGCAGCGAAGGCCTGATCCGGTTGGTTCGAGTACGGCGAGTTCACGGTCGACTAGCCGGATTTCCGGCCCAGCGCCACGTACTGGGCGCCCAGCGGCAGCGCCGCGAGCCGCGGTTCGAGCCCGCGCAACGCAGCGAGCGCCTTTGGGAAGAACACGATGTACTCGCGGCGTACGCCCTCGAGCCCGGCGCCCCGCAAGAGCCCCCGTGTCTCCGACGATCGCAGGAGCACCGCATCCTTGTCGAAGGCGCAGTCGGCGACGGCCTTGCGGGTGAGCGGGTTCAAAGGGTTGTGCTCGAACACCACCAGGTGCCCGCCGGGCAAAAGGCGCGCGGCGACCTCGGCCACCAGCTCCCGGCGATCGGCCGGCGGTACGTGATGAAGCACGTTGGCCAGCACCGCGATGCCGAAGGTGCTCTTCGGAATGTCGTCCACGCGTTCGTAGAAGCGCGCGCCGGGGGCACGCTCGCGCGCGTGGGCCACCGAACGCGACGAGGGATCGTACCCGTGCACCTCGCGAAAGGCCGGCGAGAGGAGCGACGTGAGGTTGCCGATGCCGCAGCCGAAGTCGAGGACCGGCTGGCCCTGCGCGGCGCCGAAGAGGCGCACCAGCACGTCGCGCTTGTAGCGCGCGAAGTAGGCGGGGTCCTCACCGCTGGCGGCGATGCTCTTCTGGTGCATCGCTTCGTAGCCGTCGGCGACCGCGTCGAACTCCGCTTCGTTGGCCGGGTCGAAGCTGCGATCCTTCATGGCGCGTCCTTGGCGTACACCGTCCAGCGCTCCCCACGCCACTTCACGTGGTAGGTGCCGGCCGGCGGCGAGAACCCGCTGCCCCGAACCAGGACGTAGTCGTAGTACGGGTAGATCTCGGAGATGGGCACCTGCTCCGGCGTCCACTCCCAGCGAGGCCGGGCCGGCGTGCCGGGCGGCGGCAGTTTGCCCTCCTTGAAGCGGAACGGCCAGTGGAGGAAATGCGCGTAGCTGAACATGGTCACGCCGCCGCGCTCCGCCTGGTAGTACGAGACGTAGTGCAAGAAGGGTGCATGATGCATCATCATGGTGCCCTTGTCGTAGATGAGGCCACAGACCTTCTTGCCGTAGTCGATGTTCTCGATGGCCTCGTCGAGCTGCCCCACTTCCTTGCGCTCGAAGTCGATGAAGTGGGTGCACACGTTCGCGGTGCTCCCGAGCCCCACCGCGAACAGAGCGGCGGTGACCGCGGTGCCGGCCACGCCCCGGGGAATGCTCAGGAAGGGCACCACGCACAGCAGCGCGGGCACCGGGAAGCGCTGGGCGAAGAGCCACACCTCGCCCAGGTGGTCGCCGAGCGCGAAGAAGCTGACCACGCTGATGGCCAGGACCACGCCGAAGGGTTTGACGTTGGGGCGCTCCGGCGAACGATCGCCGGCCGAGAGCACCACGCCGGCGAGGGCCACGAAGGCCAGGCCGAGGAACCACTTCTCGTCGGTCTCGTCGCGGAACACGTCGGTGCTCCAGGAGAAGAACGACCGGAACGATTCGCTGAGGGGAATCGGCTGGAGCGCGTCTTTCAGGGAGCCGCCCGCTTGTTTGCCGGCCGCCGACCCGCGGAGCCACCACACGAGCAGCAGCACGCTCGGCACCATGGCGGCGATGGATCCCTTCCACTTGGCCGGCTTGGTGAAGGGAAAGTAGGCCACCGCGGCGATGGCGAAGAGGCCGAACGGGAAGATGTGCGCGAAGAACAGCGCCGCCGAGAGCACCGCCAGGATGACGCCGCTCTTGCGCGTGGGGTTCTGGAAGTGCCGCACCATGGCCGCCATGGCGAAGAACATGATCGGCAGGCCGAACACGTACGGCAGAAGGCCGTACACGAACATGACGTTCACCCCCAGCGGCACCGCGAAGAGGCAGAGGCGCTCGTCCTTGCCCACGGCCTTGAGGAACGACCGCATGCCCAGCGGCAGGCCACCGAGGCAAAAGGCCATGAGCGCCACGTTGGCGTTGTACACGCCCACCACGTAGGCCAGCAGCGAGCCCGCCACGTAGTAGAGCAGGTACGAGGTGTGGCCGAGGTTGAGCTCGAAGTCGCCCTGGAAGCCGAATTTGGGGTTGCCGTAGTCGTGCACCACCCGCAGCGTCGAGAGGTGGAACGGCATGTCCTGGAGCGGCGGATGCCGGACGATCCACGCGGGCGCCGACGCGACCAGGGCAGCCACCAGATAGAACCACGTCTCCGGCCGAGGACGCGGAATGGAAGAGGGCCAGCGCATGGGCGTCGAGACTTTACACGGGGACGGCGAAAAATGGCACGTTCGAAGGGGACTACGGGGCGCTTCCGGACTCGAGCTCCTCCAGATGGCGCAGCACGTCTTCCGCGCGGCGCACCGAGAAGTAGAGACCGCGCGCGTAGATGCGCCGCTGGTCCGCGAGCGAGAGATCACCCGGGCGATTGCGGGTGGCGTGGGCCAGCAAGATGGCCGCGGTGACACTCACGTTGAGGCTCTCGACGAAGCCGCGCATGGGCACGCGCACCCGGCGGGTAGCCGCTCCCATGAGCTCTTCGCTGACGCCGTCGCGCTCGGCGCCGAGCACCAGCGCGAGCTTGGGAATATGCTCGAGGTCCGCCGGCTCGAGATCGCCGTCGGCCTCCGCCGCCACCAGCTCGAAGCCCTGCGCGCGCACCAGCTCGATGGCCGAGGTGGCCGAAGCGTGGCACGCGACGTCGACCCACTTGTCGGCGCCGCGGGTGACGGTATCGGAGACGAGAAACCGCGTGTCGCGCTCCACCACGTGAAGAGACTGCACGCCAAAGGCTTCACACGAGCGAATGACCGCAGCGCCGTTGTGGGGATCGTACGGCGTGTCGAAGAGCACCGTGACGCTCGAGAGTCGCTGCTGCAGGGTGGCCTGGATGCGCTCCTTCCGGCGATCGCTCACCATGGGCTCGAGGTGGGCGATGACCGCTTCGGCGTTGCGCCACTCGGCGCGTCGAATGCGCGGCGGGAGGAGATCGTCCGCGGTGCGGACCCCGGGGGTAGAGCGACGCATGGGCGCGTCGTTAGCACGGGCGGCCTCGCCCTTGGCGCCCTGGCGCGCGTTGGTGAGCCGGCAACCTGGATCGAAGAGGGCCCACTTGGCACCCGCTCGCGGGCGGTAATCTTGCGGTTCCCCGAGAATTTCGCGATGTGTGCTTCGGTACGACACTTGCGTTGTCTCGTTCGCATGAAGCTCCCGCGAGTCTCGATGGTCTTCCTCGGCATCGCCCTCACCTTCGGCACCGGAGCCCTCACCGGCTGCGCCAGCGAGAGCCAGGACGAGCCGCGGCAGGAGGACACCGAGGACGATCTCACGCGCGCGGTGCCGCTCGGTCCCGAGCCCGCGGGCCAGAAGGCCAAGTACCCGATCGTCCTCGTGCATGGGTTCACCGGCTCGCGCAAGCTGTGGAACTTCGTCGACGTGCCGGCGGCGCTCACCAAGGACGGCCACTACGTGTTCGCCGCCGAGATGCATCCGTTCGGCACGCCGGACGAGAACGCCAAGGTGCTCGCCGCGCAGGTGGACGAGGTCCTTCGCACCACCGGCGCCGCCAAGGTGAACCTGGTGGCCCACTCCAAGGGCGGCGTCGACGCCCGCGCCTACATCTCGAACTTCAAGGCCGGCGACAAGGTCGCGAGCCTCACCACCATCGCCAGCCCGCACCGCGGCACCGCCATCGCCGACACCGCGCTCAAGCTGCTCCCCGACAACGCCTACGCAGACAAGGCGCTCTCTGCCATCTCCACGCTGTGGACCCGCACGTTCTCCGAAGCCGAGCTGGCCGAGGGCAACGATCTGCGGGCCGCCCTGGGGTCCATGGCCGAGAAGAACGCCGAGGCCTTCAACCGCACCCACCCGGACGACGCGCGCGTGCACTACCAGTCGTGGGCCGGCGTGAGCAACGTCGCCGGCATCTCGAACCCCAAGGACGAAGAGGGCTGCGCGGGCAAGGGCTACATGAACGGCACGCCCCGGGACCGCATGGACCTGAAGCTCATCCCGGCGGCCTGGTTCGTCGGCCACGGCACCGAGATGCGTCCCAACGATGGCCTCTCCACGGTGGAGAGCGCCAAGTGGGGCGAGTTCCTCGGGTGCATCCCCGCCGACCACCAGGACGACGTGGGCCGCAACGGCAAGACCGGCAACGACTCACGCTCCGGCTTCAACCACGTGCGCTTCTACCGACAAGTGGCCTTCGATCTCGCGCGCCGCGGCTACTGAGCGCGTTCGCTTCGTCGGCGCAAGAGCCACACGCCGACCGCTGCGAACCACGCCGCGAACACCGCACCACATGCGAAGGTGATCTTCGGCCCCACGTGGTCGGGGTATCCAGCAACCACGTCGCAC
Organism: Polyangiaceae bacterium; assembly: GCA_013141295.1. GTDB lineage: Bacteria > Myxococcota_A > Polyangia > Polyangiales > Polyangiaceae > JABFRG01. Next base: position 3,497 of record JABFRG010001021.1, on the reverse strand, counting down.
GCGGCCGCGAGCATGCCCAGGATGCCAACCCCACGCGCGGTCTCCCACAGGGCCGAGGCCAAGAGCACCGTGGCGACGGCCATCAGCAGCGCGACGAGATGGAAAGCGCCGTACGTGATCGCCACCACGAGCTCTGCCTGGTCGGCGGAGTGCGCCTGGATGTCGAACACGGGATACACGAGGCGACCTTGCACCACGACCGTCACCGCGAGGACCGACATGGCGAGGGCAACCAGGCCGCAGCCCGAGGTGGCGCGCTGGGGGCGCGAAGGCGAGAGCACGCGATGGAGCGCGGCGAACGCCGGCACCATGAACGCCATCGCGAAGCAGAGGGCCTCGCTGAAGAGCATGAGCGTGTGCCGATGGTCGTTCGCCCAGATCAGGATCTCGGCTCCGCGCGAGGGAGGAGGCCCGGCGTGGAGCTCGAGCACGCTCCTCGCGAGAAAGAGTGCCCCGCTCGCGAGAAAGGATGCGCCCCCCACACGGGCGTTGGTTGCGCGCGCCATTGCCGACACAGGGGTACCACAGGAACCGGGTACACTGACGTCGATGAGCGACCTTCCGTTCTTCAATCTCCGGTTCGCGCGTCAGGTGGTCGGCGCGGCGCAGAAGCTCGCCAAGCGTCTGCGCCCGAAGGATGCTTTCGCCGAAATGGAGGGACCGCTCGCCGAGGCGACCGCGTCCCCCGCCGAGAAGCGCGCGTTCTACGAAGCAGGGATGGACACCTGCCCGCGCTGCAAGAACGCCGGCATCTTCAGCTCGTTTTACGGGCGGAACGGGCGCGCGAACGGCGACGGATACGGCACCGAGCGCTTCACCTGCAGCCAGTGCGATCTCGTCGTGGACTTCCAGTACGACGAAGGCGCCGACGCGTACTACTACGAGGCCGCTCGCTGGGACCACACCGAGTACCGCAAGCGCCCACTGCACCGGCGCTGAAGCTCACAGGTAGTGATACGGCGCGGGCTTCTCCCAGGCGTTGTTGCGGCCGTCCGGATAGTTGACCGGCGCGCTCGCCAGCTCCTCGTCCGTTGCGTCGAGGCACGCCACGTTCACCGCGAAGAACGCCGAGCCCATCATCGGCAGGAACCCGCCGCGCGAGAACGGGCGAACGCCGCAGTGCCGACAAAAGGTCAGGTGCAGGAAGGGCTCGGGCATGTGCGCGGGCGTGTGCCGGTAGTCGGTGAGCGCGTCCTCGCCTTGCACGATGCGCACGTCCGCCTCCTTCACGAGGATCATCCAGAAACGGGCCTTGGAACAGAAGGAGCAATTGCAGCGGATCGTCCCCGCGGCGAGATCGGTTTCGCAGGCGAACACGACCGCGCCACAGTGACAGCTGCCTTGGTAGGTTTTCTTCATGCCCGGTAAGAGTCGCCCGGGCGCGCAACCTCATCGGTCCGGGAAAAGGAATCGTGCGTGCACCGCCGGGTCGAGAAAGCCCGTGGTTTCGACGATGAGCGCGCCGCGCAGGCCGATGACGTTGAGGGCGCCCAGGCGGAATTCGGGTCCCTGGTAGCAGGCGAAAGCCGGCTGGCCGCTGGCGCGCATGGGTACCAGGCGCCAAGGCGTGGCGAACACCCGCTCCCGGAAGAAGCGCCCGATGGCCTCGCGTCCGACGAACCAGGTGGGGATCGGCGGCATCGAGAAGCGCGCGTCCTCGGCCAGGAGCTTCACCAACGCGTCGACGTCGGAGCGACCCCAGGCGTCGACGAAGGCCGTCACCAGCGCGCGCTCGCCGACCTCGCCGAGGTCGCGGAGCATCGCCTGTTGCGAGGTGGTCGGCCCCTTCTCCTGCATCGTCTGCCGGGCCCGCTGGAGCGCGCTGTTGAGCGCCGCGACGCTGGCCCCGACGATCTCCGCCGCCTCCGACGCTTCGAAGCCGAGCACGTCGCGGAGAATCAGCGCCGCCCGCTGGGTGCCCGGCAAGTGCTGGAGCGCGGCCACGAACGCGAGCTCGATGCTCTCGCGCTGCTCGAACGACATGCCGGCGTCCGCGGGATAGGGCTCGAGCCACAGGCTCGCTTCCATCATGGGCGCGATATCGGTGCCCTCGCTGGGCGGTCCGTGCTCCGGCGGAGCGATGCGGCGCTGCCGCTGGCTCATGAGCCGCAGGCAGGCGTGCGTGGCAATCTGATACAGCCACGACCGCAGCGAGCTCCGGCCTTCGAAGGCCGCGAGGCCGCGCCAGGCGCCCAGCAGCGCATCTTGCACGGCATCTTCTGCATCCTGCACCGACCCCAGCATGCGATAGCAGTAGGCCTGGAGCTCCCCGCGAAAAGGCGCTACCCGCGCCCGAAAGTCGTCGTTGCCCGCCGCCGTCATGGGCACACGCTATCGCGAGGTATCTCCGGAGCCAACGACCACGCGACCGGTGTTCGGGCGCCCGAACGCAATCACTTTCGTGCGTCGAGGTCGAAGGTCTGCGTGAAGACGGTTCCGAAGCTGAACGCAGCGCTCTGCCAGAACCAGACGCTGGTGAAGTTGAAGCCGACCCCGAACAGCAAGAGACCCGCGAACGAAAGCAACATGAGGGGCACCACCATGGCCCAGGCCTTCCAGTAGGCGAGCCCGCCCTGTCGCACCCGGCCGAGCGCGCGAAACGGGTCGAAGATCTCCCGCGGATCGTAGACCTTGCAGTAGTGCGACATGTAGCCCGGGATCGCGACCACCGCCGCGAGCCAGAGGAGCGCGCCCACCACCACCAAGGGCGTCAGGTCGAACCATACGCCGAGGCACGCCAGCGAGACGCCCGGGAGGCCGTACATCATCATCCCGAGAAACGTGAGCGCGCCGTGCTTGAGCAGCTCGGCCGGCTCGCCCCATGCGGGCCACGGGTACTGCCCGTTCTGCATGCGATGCACCACGCGTACGCGATGCCCCATGTTCAGGAGCCATCCGACCACCGGAACGAAGAGCCACAGGGCACCGATGACGAGGTCGCGACGAGATTCCCGGGACTGCACGGGAAAGCGCAGCGAGCTCCGGAACGTGAGCGGAGCCCGGAGCGAGATCGCGAGCTCCTTGGCATTCATCGACGCCGGGTCGAGGGTGTGTGCGCTTCGCCTCATCCGATGCCGGCGGCAGCCTTCAGGAGTGTGAGCTCCACGCGTTCGCGCAGCGCCTGGTGCTCCCGGAGCGCGCGCTCGAGGTGCCGCGCGAAGGCGCGCATGGCGACCACCCAGGTATGGGCCAGCTCGGCACGGCGGACCTCGAGAGCCTCGCTTCGGCGGCGGACGAGCTGCGCGAGCGCACGAGCAGCGCGATCGAACAGCTCGTCGACGTCGGGGTAGCTGGGGAGCGGCACCGCGGCCACCCACACCAGCGCACGCAGCGGATCGTGCTCCCGCAGCGCCGACTTCAGCGCCTCGGTGGCGCGCGCGTGGCTGCGTCGCTTGCTCGCCAGCGCATCCTGCGCGCGCTTCTGTTCCGCTTCCCGGGCGCGGCGCTCGAGCCACACGCTGGGCGGTGCGCGGACCAGCTCGCCCTCGCTCTGGAGC
>JABFRG010000181.1 GCA_013141295.1 Polyangiaceae bacterium | reverse complement strand
AGGCGCGGTTGTACGCGAGCAGTCGCGGCCCCTCGGTCGAGCCCTCGATGATGGCCAGACTGATGGGCAGGGCGTCGAGCGCCTCGCGCATGGCGCGGGCTTCGTCTTCCTGGGGTGCCTCGCGGACGCTCCAGAGCATGCCGCGCTGCTCACCCGCGCCAACCGGGGCGACCTTGCCTTCCCAGCGGCTTGCGGTGCCGCTGGCGACCACCACGTGCAGAGCCATCGTACCCAGGTGTCCGGCCCTGGCCTCGGCCGCCGCCATCCGGGCTTCGCTGGGGGCGTCGCCTTCGAGCCAGGCGTGCAGGGAGGTTGCGGTCCGATCGAGGTTCGCCCAGCGTGCGAACCCGTCGTTCATGCGGAGCACCTTCCCGTGTGGGTCGGTCAGACACAAACCGACCGCGCCCGCCGAGGCGAACATGGATTCCAGAAGGTCCTCAGCGCGCAGTCCCGACAACATCGTTCCTCCACACCGCGGGCGTGGCAATAACGGAAGAGCTTACCGCTACTTGTATGCGGGGGGGGAGTTTTCGGCCACGCGTGTCGGCGTGCCTGGCGGTGTGCGCGCGCGGCGTTTCTTCGGTCGCTTCCCCCGCCTTTCTTGACGAAAATGGGCCCTTGGGAGTATAGGTCATCCCTGGGTGGGGACGATGACGGAGTCATCGATGATTGAGCCCATGCCCAAACGCGTTCTTCTAGTCGAGGACGATGAAGTCGTCGCCCGAGCGCACACCAGGGCGCTCGAACGCTACGGTTGGGAGGTCGTGTCTGCGGGGGACGTCGGCGTCGCTTCGGCGAAGCTCCTCTCCTCGCAATGCGCGGTGGTGCTCTGCAATATCACGTTGCCGAGCGGCTCCGGGGTGGAGATCCTCCGGGTGGTCCGTCGCCACGATATGGATATTCCCGTGGTGCTCATCACCGGGCGTCCCACCGTGGAGACGGCCATCGAGGCGGTGGAGCTGGGGGCCATCGAGTACCTCACCAAGCCCATCGACGTCGATGTGCTGAACGAGCGTGTGGAGCGCGCCTTCCAGCTGGGGCAGCTGGCGCGGTCGCGGCGCGACGCGTTGCGCGCCGCCTACGAGGTCCCCGCGTCGGTGGACCTGGTGGGCCTGGGCGCGCGCTTCGAGCAAGCGGTGGATCGCCTGCACATGGCCTTCCAGCCCATCTTCGATCTGCGCGGAGCGCAGGGCGAGCGGCAGAGCTCCCGGCCGCCCTCGGCCTACGAAGCGCTCATGCGCTCGGACGAACCGGGCCTCGAGACGCCGCTCCAGGTGCTCGACGCGGCGGAGCGTCTCGACCGCCACCCGGAGCTGGGCCGCCACGTACGCGCGCTCGTCGCTGCGGCCATCGACGATCTTCCGGCGGGCCCCGAGGTGTTCGTGAACATTCACGCCTCGGACCTCATGGACCCGAGCCTGTACGCCCTGGAGGCGCCGCTCTCGATGCACGCACACCGGGTGGTGCTGGAAGTGACCGAGCGGGGCTCCCTCGACGCGATCGACGGTCTGAAGGAGCGCGCGATCGCCCTGCGTCGTCTCGGGTATCGCTTGGCCATCGACGACTTCGGCGCCGGCTACGCCGGGCTCGCCAGCTTCGCGCTCCTGGAGCCCGAGATCGTGAAGCTCGACATGAGCCTCGTGCGCAACGTCCACGGCGACTCCATGAAGCGCCGGCTCATCGAATCGGTGAACACCCTGTGCGCGGGACTTGCCATCCAGGTGGTGGCCGAGGGCATCGAGTCCGACGAGGAGCTCGAGGTGATTCGCGACATCGGCTGTCAGTTCGGCCAGGGCTTCGTGCTCGGGCGGCCCACGCCGACCTTCTTGCCGCCGCCCCTCGTCGACTGAGCGTTTCCATGGGCGCGCGTCGGCCTCGCTGATAGCTTGAGCCCATGACCCTGCGCGCGCCGTGCACGAGCTGCAACCGCCACATCCGAGAGGGTGCGGCCGAGTGTCCCTTCTGCAAGGCCGCGGTGCGGTCCTCTCCCGTCCCGCATCGACTGGCCCACGCCGTGCTCGCGCTGGCCTCCACCCTGGTGGCGCCTTCTGCCTTCGCGCAGGTGGGCGACGCCGCAGCGACGCCCGACGCCGCCGATGCCGGCCCCTCGCAGGCGGAGCTCGAGCTCGAACGCGCGCAGCGGGAGGTCCATCCGCTCTACGGCATGTCTCCGCCGCCGGCCCACACCTGTGGTTGTGGCGTGACCGGCGAAGGCGAAGACGCGACGTCGCACGCGCTCGGCGCCTCGGTCCTGGTGGGCGCGGTGGTGCTGGGCCGCTCGCGCCGCAAGAAGCCCTCGGCCTGAGGCTCAGTCCGCTTCTTCGTCGGCGGCACCGCGCAGACCCAGGGCGCGGGCCTTCTTGTAGAGATGGCTCCGCTCGAGATCGAGCGCGCGGGCGGTCGCGGCCATCTGCCCGCCGTGGTGCGCGATGGCCGCCTGGAGAATGTGGCGCTCGGCGTCCTCCACCAGCACCCGGAAGGGAACGCCGGGGCGGTAGAAGGCGCCGCCCTTCTGCGCGTCGCCGCCGGGAAGGCAGTTCTTCACGTCTTCGGTGGAGATGGTGTCGTCCGGGGTGAGGATGACCAAGCGTTCGATGAGGTTCTTGAGCTCCCGCACGTTGCCAGGAAAGCTGTATCCTGCAAGTACTTCGAGGGCCGCCGGATCCATGCGGATGTCGCGACGGTCGTTGGCCTTGGCGGCCAGCTCGAGGAAGTGCTTGGCCAGCTGGGGAATGTCCTCACGCCGCGCGCGCAGCGGGGGAATCGCCAGCGGAACCACGTTGAGGCGGTCGTACAGGTCGGGTCGGAAGTCGCCCTTCTCGCAGGCAGCTACCAGATCGCGGTTGGTGGCTGCCACCACGCGCGCGTCGACCTTGATGGTCTCGTTGCCGCCCACGCGCTCGATCTCGCGCTCCTGCAGAACGCGCAGGAGCTTGGCCTGCATGGGAAGCGGCATGTCGCCCACTTCGTCGAGGAACAGGGTGCCGCCGCTGGCGCGCTCGAACTTGCCGCGGCGTTGCTTGGTGGCGCCGGTGAACGCGCCCGCCTCGTGGCCGAAGAGCTCGCTCTCGATGAGCTCGCTGGGAATGGCCGCGCAGTTGAGCTTCTCGAGAGGACCCTTGGCGCGCGGGGAGAGCTGGTGAATGGCGCGGGCCACAAGCTCCTTGCCGGTGCCGCGCTCGCCGGTGACGAGCACACTGGCGGAGCTCTTGGCGGCGCGGGCGATCTGTTCCACGAGGCGAAGGATGGCGGCGCTGGTGCCTACCAGCTCGCCGGAGCCGGCCTGCGCGCGCAGTGCCTTGGCCTCGGCTTCGGCGCGCTCCAGTCGGAGTGCCGTCTCCACACTGATGAGCAGCGCGTCGGTGTTGAGCGGCTTCTCCAGGAAGTTCAGCGCGCCGAGGCGCGTGGCCCGCACCGCGGTGTCGATGGTGGCGTGGCCGCTCATCATGATGACCGGCGTGTCGATCTTGGCGCTGCGCACCCGCTGGAGAAGATCGAGGCCGTTGCCGTCGGGCAGCGACACGTCGAAGAGGCACAAATCGTAGGCCCGCTTCTTCAGCTTCTCGTCGGCGATCTTCACGCCTCCCGCCACGTCTACCGAGTAGCCCTCGAGGGTGAGGGCCTTCTGCAGGGTGGTGAGAATCGCGGGTTCGTCGTCGACGACCAGGAGATGCGCGCGGGCCATGGCTCCCACAGTACCATCACAACGGCTCCGGCGAGCGCGCCTTGACCTGGCCGCCGTTCCGTGGCCAAAAGGTGAGCGTGCGCCAGGGTTGCGGCAAAGCGGGCGTGGGGTGTCGGCGCCGCCTGCCGATAGCGCCCGCGCTGCGCTCGATCGGTCTAGTCCTGGCGTCGATCGTGGTCGTGGATGCGGTCGTGGATGCGGCCTTCGCCCAGCGCTCGACGCTGCCGGTGCAGGTGGAGACGCAAGTGCCAGCCGGCTGCGTGGACACCTTTGCGGACGATCTCTCGCGCCGCGCTGGCCGTGTTCGCATCGCCACCGACGCCCCGACCCACGTGCGCGTACGGGTCGAGGCGCAACCAGGCGGATACCGAGGCGAGGTCGAGCTCGTCGAGGAAGCGGGGACGACGCGCCGCGCCCTCGAAGGCGCCACCTGCGAGGAGGTGATCGACGGCCTCGCGATGGTGGCGGCGCTCGCGGTGGACCCGCAGGCCGACACTTCGCCGCGTGCGCTCGATGCGGGAGTGGACGCCACGGCAGACGCCGAGCGCGGGCTCACTCCGCCGCCAGCAGACGCGGGGATCCAAGCGGAGCCAGCGGACGCGGGGGCCCAAGCGGCGCCGGTGGACGCGGGCCAGAGCGGCGGGTGGTCGTGGGCGGGGGGGGCGAACGCGGAGATGGCCTCCGTCGTGCCCTCCCCCGAGCTGGGTTTCGGTGCCTTCGTCGAGGTGCTCGCCCATGGGCCCGGGCTCTGGACGCCGGCCTTTCGTGGGCGCGCGCTCCTCTCGCTCCCGGCGAACGTCATGAGCGCCGCGGGCAGCGGTCGTTTCCAGTGGGCAATGGTGACCCTGGACGCATGCCCCCTCCACCTGCGCCTCGGGACGTTCTTCAGCGCGGCGCCGTGTCTGGGCATGGATCTCGGCGGCATTCTCGCGCGGGGCGAAGGGGGAACCGTGGCCAGCGTCGAAGAGACGCGACCCTGGGTGGCGCTCCGCACCTTCGGCCGGCTGGCGCTGCACCCGCTCCGCTGGGCGCGCATCGAGCTCGAAGGAGGGCCGGTGGTGCCGTTCGTGCGCGAGGAGTTCGTCTTCCAGCCGTCGCCCACGGTGTTTCGCAGTCCGGCCCTCTTCCTGTTCGCCGGCCTGTCGCTGGTCGCGCAGTTTCGCTGAGCGACGTGCATTTTTCGTGATCAATGGCAGAGGGTAAGGCCATAGAGGCACATCGGGATGCATGCGGTGACGGGCGAGTGGCAAAACGAAGGAGCGGCGTCCGACGACGGCGTCCGGCTCCGGCGCGCCTTCGACGCGCACTTCGACTTCATCTGGCGCTCGGCCCGGCGCCTCGGGCTCACCGATTCCGAGGCCGACGACGCCACCCAGTCGGCGTTCATCGTCGCCGCGCGAAAGCTCGATTCCATCGAGCTCGGCAAGGAGCGCGCGTTCCTGTTCGGCACCGTGGTCCGCGTGGTCGCCGATGTTCGCAAGGGGGCTGCGCGTCGCTACGAGACCACCGGCGAGGTACCCGACCGCGCCGATCTCGCGCCCGCACCCGACGAGGCACTCGACGCCGCCCGCTCGCGCGCGATTCTCGACGACGTGGTGCAGCGGCTCCCGATGGATCTCCGTACGGTGTTCGTCCTCTTCGAGCTCGAAGGGGCCACCATGGCCGAGATCGCGACCCTCTTGGAGATTCCTCCGGGCACCGTGGCCTCGCGGCTTCGGCGGGCGCGCGAGCAGTTCGAGGTTTCGATGGAACGCTACCGCAAACGCGGAGGTGCAGCATGACGGGCGATCCGGAACGTCTCGTCTCGTCGGCTTCGGGCCTCGACCGCGCGGTGCTGGCCTCTGCCGGGAGCGACGCGCCTTCGCATCGGGCTCGCGGCGCCGCAGCCGCCGCGGTGGGGTTGGCCGGGTTGGCTGCCGGGACCAGCGTGCTCGCCGCGTCCACCTCGGCGAGCGCTGGGGCCGCCTCGGTGGCCTCCAAGTCCTCTCTGTTCGCAGTCGCGCTCAAGGTGGGCGCCGTGGTCCTGGCGGTGGGCGCCGCCTCGTACGTCGCCGTCGACGCCGCGGTGCCGGCCAAGCCCGTGGTTCCCGCGGTCGTGGCTGCCTCCGCCCATGCGAGCCCCGCCCGCGAGTCTTCACCGCCGCCGGTCGCGAGCGGCCCCGCAGTTCCCGAGGTGGTCGCACCCGAGCCCTCGGCCACGCTTGCTACCCCTGCCGCTGTTGCTGCACCGCTGCGCCGCGCTGCTGCGGCACCTGCCACCGTCGCGGCGCTGGAGCCCCAGCCCTCCTCGCCGCAACCACGCTCGAAGAGCTTCGCCGGCGAGCTCGCGGAGATCGACGCCGCGCGCCGCCTCTTGTCGTCCGGCGATGCGAAGGGAGCCCTCTCGGCCGCACGCGCCTACGCGACCGACCACCCCGGGGGGACGTTCGCGCCGGAGGCGCAAGTGCTGCGGGTGGATGCGCTCACCGCGCTGGGCGACGTTGCCGGGGCGCGCGCCGAAGCGACGAGCTACCTCTCGAGGTATCCGGAGAGCCCCGCCGCACCGCGTCTCCGGCGTCTGCTCGAAAAAGAGTGATCAGAGCGGCGACGGGGCTCCATGAAACGAGCATGAACTTCCGTCGCTTCGCTTCCGTATCGATTCTCGGGGCTCTCGCCGCGTGCGGGGCCGCCTGCTCCGGCAAGGTGACCATCGGCAACCTCCCCGGCGACGGCGGCTCGTCGGGGTCGTCCAGCAGCTCCAGCTCCTCGGGCTCGAACCCGGGAGCCTGCGGCGATACCAGCGCGACTGCCAGCATGGTCTTCGACGCCGCCGCGCAGAGCTTCGCCATCAACCTGGCCGACTTCGCGGGCGACGGTCAGTATATGTATATTGCAGGTAACGCCATCGCCAACTTCCAGGCGGGTCGAGTGATCCGCGTGGGCGACGGCGCGACCAAGGAATTCTACAACGAGAGCCCCGCCTCCCTCACCAGCATCGCGGTCGCGAGCAGTCGCCTGGCCTACATGCTCACCGGGCTCGACGGAGAGGTGCAGAACGTGAAGGCCGGGCCCCGGGAGGGCGGCACCGCGGCGGTGCTCCAGGCCTACCCCAGCGCCATCGCCGCATCGCCGACCGAAGCGGACATCCTCGTCGGCGGCTCGGGCGGGATCCAAAGCGCGGTGCTTCGCTGGGCTCCCGGCGCCGAGAAGGGGGAGACCGTCATGAGCTTCGGCTCGTCGTTCCGGATCCTCCACGTGGCGCTGTCGTCGGCCGCAGCGGTCGCGGTCGTGCGCAACGAGGCCGCCGCCACCCCGCAGACGCCATTCCAAGTGGTCCGCGCGCCGCGCCTCGCCGGCGGGGGTCCCTACGAGGTCCTCGGCACACAGGCTGGTGTCCCCTCCTCGTCGGTGGCCGTCGACGCGACCGACGCCTACGTCGTGGCCGATGCCGGCAATCGCGGTGAGCCCAACCCGCTTCTCCGCGCCTCGCTCACGCCGGGCGCGGGCAGCGAGGGCACGTTCGCAACGGTCGCGCGGGTGGGGGAGGTCGGCGAGTCGTTTCGTCGGGTGCAGGTGGACGAAACCTACGTCTACGTCGAGCACGCGAAGCTCGCCACCTGCGGCGGCTCCTCGCCGTGCCCGGCGTCGATCACCATCTCCCGTGTTGCCAAGGGCACCGGGAAGGTGGAGGACCTGAAGCGCGTCGCCGGAATCGAGCTGATCGCGTCCTCGGCGCCGCGTGGTCAGTTCGCGGTGGACGCGTGCTACCTCTACTGGCTCGACGGGCAGAAGATCTACCGTCAGCCGAAGGCCTCGCTCGCATCCCTCTGAGCGCGAATCGTCTGGCGCCGGGCGCCCGGAGGCGGTGTATCCTTCACGCATGAGCCGGCTCCCGGTCTTCTTCCTCCTTCTCTTCGGTGCGTTCGGCTGCGAGACCTTCGACTCGCCCCCAGGGCCGGCGGATACCTCGGTGCCGCTCGATGCTTTTTCCGGCGAGGCGGGCCTTCCGGACGCCAGCGACGCTGCGCCCGACGAAGGCGGGGTCGTCGCCCGCCGTCGGGTCTTCGTCACCACTCAGCTGACCGATGGAACCATGGCCTTCGGAGCGAGTACTGGGGGCGGCGTCGCGGGCGCCGACGCCGAGTGTCAGCGCGAGGCCGACGAGGCAAGCCTCAAGGGCAACTTCATGGCGCTCTTGCCTACGGGTGCCTCGCAGGGCGCACGCGACCGATTCGACCTGCCCAGGCGCAACCTGGTCCTACCCGACGGCACCCTGGTCGCGGTCGGCTTCAACGAGCTCTTCGGCACCGGCCCCAACGTTCCCATCGACATGGGCGCCGACGGGACGAGGGTCGCGGGCAACGCGACGGTCTACACCGGGATGAGAAAGCTCGGCGGAACCCGCTTAGAGAACTGTGCCTTCTGGAGCAAGGCCACCGCCAGCGGGAGCTATGGGTTGCTGAGCGACACCACGGCTTGGGTCGAGGTGCTCGCCCAAATGGACCTCGACTGCAACATCCCACGTCGCGTGTATTGCTTCGAGCGCTGAGCGTCGTTCCGTCGCCATGTATACTGGCACGATGGTGCGAGCTTTGCCCTTGGTCCTCATCGCCCTCTGCGCGTCGTGCGACACGTTCTCGTCGCCTTCGCCGGCGGTGGTTGCAGATGGCGGCGGTGATGGTGCAACCGATGCGGGCACCGACGCCGATGCGAGCCTATCGGCCGAAGGGGGCACGGACGCCGCGCCTCTTCTGCCCCGCCGTGTGTTCGTCACCGTCGCCGTCTTCGACGGTCGCCTCATGTACGCGGGCAAGTCCGGCATCGAGGGCGCCGACGCGGCGTGCAACGCCGAAGCGGACGACGCGCGCCTGGGGGCCCGCTTCAAGGCGTGGCTCTCCGTTCCCGGAGCCAAGGCACCTGGGCGCTTCACCGTTCCTGCGCGCGACATCGAGCTCCCGGGGGGAGAGCACGTGGCGAAAGGCTTTTCCGACCTCGTGAACATGGGGCCGCGCACGCCCATCGCCCAAACGGCGAAGAAAGCCCCGGTGGCCGCCACCGCATCGGTCTACACCGGCACCGACGTCACCGGAGACGCGAGCGCGAACCATTGCGACAACTGGACCTCGCCCACCGGGCTCGGCACCTACGGATTGCCGAGCACCAAGGACCTGTGGACCGACGCAGCGCCGGCCGCCGTCGCCTGCACGGTCTTGCGGCAGGTCTACTGCTTCGAGGAATGAATCGGGCCCCGCAGATTCGCGAGAATCCGTAGGCCGACCGGGGCGGGACGGGTAGACTGGCGAGCCCATGCGACTCGTCACCTGTGCTTTGGTCCTCTCGCTCGTGGCCTGTGGCGGTGCCGCGCCCACCCCGCACCTGGCAGAGCCCGCAGCACCCGCCACCGGGACCGTCTCCGACGCGCAGTTCTCCGGGGCCGTTCGCGACCTCCTCTCGAGCGAACCGGGGTCGCGTGATCGCGCGGTCCGCCTCGAGGGGGTCATCGCCAAGCAGCTCCTCCGCAGCACCACGCGCTTCAAGTCGAAGAACCCCGATGGCGGCCTGGCCTCGGTGAGCGGCGCGGTGTTCCTCATGCGGCCCGGCGAGCTGCGCGACGCGGTCCTGGGAGCCGCCGGCTACGACGCACTTCGCTCCGCGTCCCGCGAGTTCGCCAAGCGCGGCGACGAGGGGCGCGCCGAAGCCACCTATCAGATCCTCTCGCGCATCGGACCGCCCGACGCCCGGGCCGACGCGCAGACGCACCTCGACGCCATCAACGGCTGGAACAAGGCGGCGGTCACGCCCGAGTCGCCGGTCTCCGGGAGCGGCACCCAGGCTCGCGCCGCCGTCTCGCGCTACCTCTACGAGCTGAGCCCCGCTTCGCGCGACGCTGCGCTGGCCAAGACGTCGGAGTGGATAGCCCAGGCGCTCGCCCTCCGTGAGACGTTCCGCAAGGGCCGCGTGCCGCCGCCGCGGGAAGAGGCCAACGAAGCATTGCGTGCATTCTCCACGGGTCCGCAGATGCTGCTGGCGATCCACCTCCGCAACTACGATCCGGCGTCCGCGGTGGGCGCGCTGGAGAAGAGTGATCTGCGGAGCCTGACCCGGCGCGATCTCCTGGCGGCGGTGGAGCGCTTGGCCAAGACCCAGAGCGCCGACGCCTGGCTGGAGGTGGCGCGTCTCCTGCGGCCGCAGCCGCGGGCCTCCGAGGACGACGACGGCGTCGAGGACCTGGAGATCTTCCGCGCCGCGGGGTTCGCCGCGTCGCTCGAAGCCTTCCGCCTCGACCCCACCAACGGCCGAGCGGCCATCGAGGTGGCGCTGCGCCTGCGCGAGCTTGGGATGGCCGAGGCGGCACCCTCGGCGCTGGTGGCCGCGGCCAAGGCTCACCCGGACCCGCAGTTCTTGAACGCAGGCCTGGCCATCACCATGGCCGCCATGGAGACCGAGCTCGAGGTGGAGGACCACGAGGCCGCGCGCCGGGCCTTCGCCGCCGCCAAG
>JABFRG010001031.1 GCA_013141295.1 Polyangiaceae bacterium | reverse complement strand
GCGCGCGCGAGCGCACGGTGACCGAGCACGCCAAGCTCGATGCCGAGGCGCGAGGCTTCCGGCAAGAGCGCGCGGCAGCCCTGCTGGCCGAGACCACCATGCTCGATGGCGAGCGCCTCGCACTCTTGCCGTTTCTCTCCGCCTCCAAGCGCGACGCGTCGGTCGGATTCGGAGAGGCCGGAGTCGACCAAGCTGCGGCCGAGGTCCGGCAGCTCAGCCTGGTACTTCGATATCACCGGCACGCGACCAGCGTGTGGTTCACTTCGTTGCGCAAGCCGGGCCAGAGTCTCACCCAGAGCGTGTGGAGGAATCTTCTCCTCGTCTTCGAATGGGTGGGCGCGGCGGCGCTGTTCGTGTGGATTCGTCGGCGAATTCCCCTGCTCCTGAAGAGGGGGCGTGAGCGTGCCCTCGAGTCCGATCGGGAAGAGCGGCTCGCCTCGCCCAGCATCGGCGCCCGGGCCTTCGCGTTCGCACAGGATATTCACCGACCGGTCGAGTGGCTCTTGTTCGCGATGGCGCTGTCGGCGCTGCTTCCCGCCGCCTCGCAGAACCTTCTCGAAGTGCAGCTGGTCAGCATGGTCGTCCAGTGGGTCCTCGGCGGCGCGCTCACCGTCGACGTCGTGAACTCCCTCGCCGGCCAATCCAGCGGGTCGCGCGAAGAGGCCGACAGCAGCCGCGCGCTCCGACTCCGCTCACTTCGACTGGTGGGACGGATCGTGGTCGCGGTGGGGCTGGTGCTCGTCCTCAGCAGCCGCCTGGTCGGCAAAGGAACCATCTACCAGTGGGTCATCTCCAGCTGCTGGCTGGCGTCCATTCCGGTGGTGGCCATTCTCGTGCGCTGGTGGCGCAAGACGGTATTCCGACGCGCCGAACGCGCCCGCAAGAAGTCGCAGTTCGAGCGGTGGGTTCTGGCCAATCAGACCGGATGGAAGAGCTTCTTCGCGGCCACCGCGGGCGGCGCGTACTTGTTCGGGCGCGGCGTATTTCGCGCGGCATACGGTTGGGTGGGGCGGTTCGGTGCGACCCGCAGCGTTCTCGCGTATCTCTTCCGGCGCCAGCTGGACAAGCTGAGCGCCGAGCGCGCCGAGCTCCCCACCGGCCCACTCCCTGGCCCCACCTTCGATGCCCTCGGGCCGGAGGTCGCCACGGCCAAGCGCATCGTCGTGGAGTCGTGCACCGAGCGCATCGAAGCCCTCGTAACGCGCATTCGCGACCGCAAGGGCGGCGTGGTGGCGATGGTGGGCGCGCGCGGAATGGGCAAGAGCACGCTCCTCGACTATCTGCGGCGGCAGTTTCCCGACACGATCCTGGCGGGATCATCGGCAAAGCCGGAGCTCGACATGCGCACCGAAATGGCAGTCGCACTCGCCGTCACGGCCGGTACGCTCGAGGGAGTCTGCAAGGCGCTGCCGGAAGCGGCGAGCCGTCGCGCCGTGCTCATCGACGACGCTCAGCGGTTGATTCAGCCGGTCATGGGCGGTCTGGCGGGCTTCGACGAGCTCCTCTCGGTGGCGAGCCGCCACTCGAAGGAGACCACCTGGGTATTGGCGATCGACGAGGTGGTCTGGCTCTTTCTCCAGCGCGCTCGCGGGGCCCGGCCGCTGTTCGACGAAGAGATTCGCCTCGGACCCTGGCGCGAGGAAGAGATCATCGACCTCCTGCGGCAGCGCACCGAGCACGTTGGCGTGGAGCCCACGTTCGAGCGTCTGCTCGAAAAGTTGCCGCCACAGGCCGACGAGATCGACCGACAAGAGGCCCTGGAGCAGCGCGCCGGCAGTTACTACCGTCTGCTCTGGGACTACGCGGCGGGCAACCCCGGTGTGGCACTGCACATGTGGCGGCGCTCGCTGGGCGTCGACGAAGGCGGCATCGTCTACGTTCGCTTCTTCCAGGCCCC
Organism: Polyangiaceae bacterium; assembly: GCA_013141295.1. Lineage (GTDB taxonomy): Bacteria > Myxococcota_A > Polyangia > Polyangiales > Polyangiaceae > JABFRG01. The sequence continues at coordinate 8,267 of JABFRG010001031.1, read as the reverse complement.
CGATACTGGTGACCTGGAGCGCCTGCCCGACGCTGCAGTGTTCGTCCTGCGGGCGGTCCTGCAGCTCGCGCCGGCGACGGCCGACGAGATCGTGCGGGCGACGATGCTGAGTGCTGCCGACGTCGAAGACGCCCTGCGATATGCCATCGCGCGCGGCTACCTGGCGGCGGAGGGCGGCCGATACTCCACCACCTGGGCCTGGTTTCGCCCGATCGTCACCCACCTCCAACGACGTCACCTGCTGGTAGCACCATGAAGCTTCGCACTCCTATCGCGGTCGTGGCCGGCCTGGTCTCGTTCGTCGCCGCGAGGTCGGCGCTCGCGCAGGACGCGCCGGACGTGACCAAGCTCGCCGGCTTCATCCGGTGGGGCGGCGTCTTCTTCTCGGTCCTGCTCGTGGGCGGCGCGATGGTGGCGCTCAGCCTCATCACCAACGTGGCAGAGCGCCTGGGGAGGCGATTCGCCAACCGCCGCCCCACCATTCAGAAGTACGAATCGGTTGCCCGCTTCGTGGTGTACATCGCCACGCTGATTCTCACGTTGACCTTGAGCGTGCGCCTCGATTCCACCACGCTGACCGTCATCGGCGGTACTCTGGCGTTCGCCGTTGGCTTCGCCATGCGCGACCTGGTCGCTGCCTTTATCGCCGGCATTACCATCATCTTCGACAAGCCTTTCCAGGTCGGTGATCGCGTCGAATTTGCCGGACAGTACGGAGACATCATCAAAATTGGTCTACGCAGCGTGCGCATGAACACGCTCGACCACAACATCATCACCATTCCCAACAACAAGGTACTTACCGACGTAACTTCCAGTGGCAACTGGGGCGCGCTGGAGATGCAAACGCCCTTCGACTTTTACGTGGGCGTCGACCAGGACGTCGAGCTGGCAGTGGAGCTCATTCGCGAGGCTTGCTTGACGAGCCCATACGTCTTCCTGGAGCGTCCAGTTCCGGTTTTGGTCAAGCAGGTCATTCTGCACGACTACGTGGCGATGCACATCAAGGCGCGACCCTACGTGTTCGACTGCAAGTACGAGAAGCCCTTCGAGACCGACGTGCACCTGCGGGTAGCCAAGGCATTCCGCGCCCACAGGATCGGACCGCCAGCTATGCTCCTGCGAAAGACCGAGACGCAGTCTCAGGCGTACGGCTTCGCAGGCGAAGTCGGGCAAGAAGACTGACGCCGACAAATGGACTATCTGACTACATTATGGGCAAATCCCCTGCTTCGCCAGGCGATCTCGCTGGCACTCACCTTGGGCGCAGTTGGGGTATTCGTGCGGGTGCTGCGGAGGCTCGCCGGTCGCCATGTCCGCGACGCCGACGCCCGCTATCGTGCGCGCAAGGCGGTGGGCGCGGGGGGCTACGTGGTGGCGGGGCTGGTATTGGTCGCAGCCCTGAGCGGCCGCATGGGCGGCCTGAGCGTCGCGCCGGGTGCCGGCAGCGCCGGTGTGGCGTTCGCCCTGCAAGAGGTCATCGCCAGCTTCGCCGGCTGGGTCGCCCTCTCGTTCGGCGGTTTTTACGCTATCGGCGATCGTATCCAACTCGGCGGCATTATGGGCGACGTCATCGACATTGGAATGCTGCGCACCACCCTCATGGAATGCGGTGGGTGGGTGAAGGGCGATCTGTACAACGGGCGCATCGTGCGGGTCGCGAACAGCTACGTCTTCAAGGAGCCGGTATTCAACTATTCGGGGGACTTTCCGTTTCTATGGGACGAGCTCACGGTGCCCATTCGCTACGGGTCGGACTACGAACTTGCCAGGTCGCTGCTCTGCGAGATCGTGACCGAACAGACAGCCGCCAGCGTCCACGACGCGAAGGAGACGTGGGCGACGATGGTGCGCAAGTTTCGCATCGAGGACGCCAAGCTCGAACCGATGGTCACGGTGGTGGCAAACGACAACTGGGTAGAATACACCGTTCGATACGTGGTCCCCTATCGAGCCCGCCGGCTCGCCAAGGATGCTCTCTTTCGAAGCATCCTCAGCGGCGTGAGCGCTACCGCGGGCAAGGTGTCGTTCGCGTCGGCCACCTTCGAGTTGGTAGCCGCGCCAAAGCTCGAGATGCGCCTCGACCACGTGCCGCCGTGAGCCAGCGATGCGACCTCGCGCATCGGGGAATGTCCGGCGACTCGACGCACCGCGAAGCCTCGCGTTTCTACGTGTCGAAAACCTGGATCGAGTAGTGGAGGTACCATGGCGCACGTCTCCCATCGATTGAGCGGACCGTTCGCCGGGGCACTGGCCGCGGGCGGCGATCCCGCCAGCTCGCCGCTCTACGTTTTCGGCCCATTTCTCCGGCTGCTGGCGGTGGGCGCGGCGGGCAGCGTCTGCTTCGGTGCTCCCATCTGGATGGTCCTGGCAACGGTGATCGTCGTGGCGTCGACGTACCGGAAGGTCATGCAGTGGGTGACCGACGGTAGCGGCGGCAGCGGCCTCTGCGAAGAGGAGCTGGGCTCGTGGGCCGTCAAGGTGAACGCGGCCATCACCGTCATCGAGTACACGTTGACGTTCCTGGTCAGCATTGCCGCTTTGGTGACCTTCGTGGCCGATCGCTTTCCGGTGCTCGCAGGATACTGGCCACGCACCTCGCTCGCTGTGGTGCTCAGCCTGGTCACCGTATTTCTGGTGAATCGCGGGCCCAAGATGGCAGCGCGATTCTTCGGTCCAGCCACCCTGGCGGTGCTCGCGCTCCTGTGGATTCTGGTGGGTACGACCATCGCCAAGCGCGGCCTTCACCTGCCGCAGGTGCAGGTCGACGCGTTCCTTCCTGCGAACCTGCACATCACGCTTGGCGGATACGTTCGCCTCCTGGCGCTGATGACCGGAATCGAGGTATTCGCCAACCTGGTCGCCGCGTATGACGGGTCGCCGCGAGAGCGGGCGCGGAAGGCGTTCGGGAGCCTCCTCATCGTCATGGGGACAACCCTGGCCGCCATGCTCGTGCTCGGACCGGCCATCTACGCGGTGGCCGATCTCGAGCGAGCGGAGGTTTCGGTATTCACGCAGTTGATGGACTACTTGCTCCCGGCACCGCTGGCCTATCTCGGGTCGCTGGTCGGGGTCTTCGTTCTCCTCTCGGCGGCGGCGGCGAGCACGCAGGGGTTGCAAAACCTATCGCTGGGCCTGCGCCACCGGCACTACGTACCCGCGTCTTTCGGTCAACGAAACCGCTTCGACGTCGCGGCGCGGCCCGCCTGGATTCAAGCCGCGGTGGCCTGCGCGCTCTTCATCGCGCTGGGCACCCACGAGGAGACCTACCTCAGCTTGTACGCGGCCGGCGTGTTCGTCCTCCTGAGCCTGACGGCATTCGCCGCCGTCAAGCGACTGCTGCGTACGGCGCGGCGGGCGCCCACCGCTACGCTCGTCGTGCAACTCGCCGGGGCCGCGCTCACCTGCACGGTCACCACGGGCGCCGCGTGTCTCATTTTCGTCGAGCGCTTCCACGACGGGTCGTGGATATACGGCGTGCTGATCCCGATTCTCTATTTCGCGTTCAGTCGCACACGCGCGCGGCTCGGCCCTCCCACCGACATCGACGAGCGGCTGGGTCGAATTCTCGCGGAGCGGAAGATGTCGGTACCGTCCGCCATCGTGGCCTGGCCCCATCGCATTCAGGTGTTCGTCGACGGGAGTGCCGATGCCGAGGTCGGCCTGGTCTCCGCAGTGGGCCTCTCTGCGCGGTTTCAGGCGCCCGCGCACCTGTGTCTGGTGGGCAAAGAGCGAGCGCTCCTCGCGTACGGCGATCAGCTCGGCCGGCTGCTCGTCGAGGTACCTTCGACCGACCGACCGACGGCGCTCGAGAACCTGGATACGGCCGAGGTTGCGGTGCGACGCGCCGGTGCAGACCTGGCGGTGGCAGTGGCGGGCACCGGCGGATTCGAGCGACTGCCAGGCTTGCTGTCGATACCGGTGTTGCTGATCCATGCGTCCGCCGAAGCGGCACATCGGCACACCTCGTTCGAGAGGCTACTCGTGGGGCTGGACGGCTCGCCCGCTGCCGAAGTGGTGCTGCCGTACGTGCGTGCACTCATGGCGCGGGGCGCCCGGATCACGTTCGCGCTCATTCCCGACGGCGACGGCGAGAGCACTGCTCTCGCGCGCTACGGCGAACGCTTGGTCGGCGAGCTCGCCCAGGAGGGAAACGTGGACATCGTCACCACCGGCTCCGGCCCCGCGCGGACGCTGGTTCAGCTGGCCGAGAGCCTCGACGTCGACCTGGTGGTCGTCGCGAGTCATGGCCGCGGCGGCGTGGCCCGCTCCGGGCGTGTCAAGCTGGGCAGTGTGCCGGTCTCTCTGCTGCGCACCTTGCGTAGACCTCTTCTGGTCATTCCTTCGACGACCGAGCCCATCGGCTCGACCCGAGTGAGCACCGGCGTCATCCGCGCCCGAGAATGAGCGTCTCGGATCGGCGTATCCAGTCGTCCCGTGACCCATCAGCGACGCCGGGATGATTTCGTGAGACGCGGCGCGCAGGGGTCGGGCGCGACGCGGAGGTTCGCAGTGGTCGAGCGCACGGAAGATCGAGGGGGACGAGACTGAGGCCCTCCAGTGCCCGCGGGATGAGACGCGAGCGGGCCGCGGCCAGGGAGATGGGCGCGGGGCATCCACGGTCGCACGCAACGGACCTGCGGTCCATGCATCACGGATTCGCCGAGGTGCGGACTTCCCCGCCGCCCGCGAACCTCCGAGCAACGGCTCCCAACGTGAGGCCCTGGACGAGGATCGAGAACACAACGACGGCGTAGGTCATCGCAACGAGAACGTCGTGCTCGGGGCCGGAGGGCGCAGACAGTGCTAGTGCAACGGAGATGCCCCCACGCAAGCCGCCCCACGTCAGCACGGCCAGGGTTCCCTTGGCCGGGCGTGCCGTGCGTGAGAAGCCCGCCAGAGAGAGCGCGACGCTCGTGAACCGCGCGAAAAGCACGGCGGGGATCACCAGAAGACACGCGAGCACGATGCGGCTGGTGACGGTGAGCCGGACCACCTCCAGGCCGACCACGACGAAGAGGACGGCGTTGAGGATCTCGTCGATGAGCGACCAGAACTTGTCGAGGTGATCGCGCGTGACGTCGGACATCGCGCGCGATCGCCCCTGGTTTCCGATGAGCAGCCCCGCGCTCACCGCCGCCAGGGGGCCGGAGATATGAAGTCTCTCGGCGAGCGCGTAGCCGCCGACCACCAGTGCGAGCGTGAGCAGGAGCTCGGTTTGATAGTGGTCGATGCTGCAGAGGAGACGATACGTAGCGTAGCCAGTAGCCAGACCAAAAAGGATCCCGCCCACGGCCTCGCGTACGAAGAGACCGAGCACCTCTCCCGCACCCACGCTGCCGCCACGAGAGATGGTGCCGAGCACGGTGACGAAAATGACGACGCCCACGCCGTCGTTGAACAGGGACTCGCCGGCGATTTGCGTCTCCATGCTCTTGGGAACCCTGACCTCCTTGATGATTCCCAAAACGGCAATGGGGTCCGTGGGAGAAATGAGCGCGCCAAAAAGAAGGCAATACACGAACGGCAAGCGCAGGCCGACCATTGCCATGATGCCGTACGACAGACCAGCCACGAAGAAGGTAGAGAGCGCCGTCGCCAAGAGCGCCAACGCCGAGACGGCAAGGCGCTGCTGGCGCAGCTCGTGCAGGTTGATGTGAAGGGAGCCGGCAAACAGCAGCGCGCCGAGCATCCCGTGCAGCAACGTGTCGTTGATGTTGACGCGCTCGAGCAGACTCGTCGCGGCCCCCTTCAGCTGAAGCCATCCGAGGCGATCGACGGCGACCAACACGAGCGAGCTGCCCAGCGCCATCGCCATCAGCGCAATCGATGCGGGTTGGCGAATCCAGCGGTGGTTGACGTAGGCGAAGGTGGCCGCGGCGGTAAGAACGACGGCAAGTGCCTCGAACGGGCTCACCACGGTGCGACATACTCCGTGCGGGAGGGGGGACTCACCAGCTTACTTTCGGCTCGCTCGCATTCGATACCCGGCACCATACACGGTTTCGATCATCCAGGCATGGCTCCTGAGCTTCTCGCGAAGGCGCGCCACGTGGACTTCGGCCAGATTGGAGGAGGCGGCCAGGCGGGTGTTCCACGCTCTCGCCATGATGTCCGCACGCGACACGATCTCGCCCGGCCGGGATGCAAAGTGCGCCAGCAGCGTATACTCGCGCCCTGTGAGTACGAGCGGCTGGCCGTCGACCAGCGCCCTTCGACCGACGCGGTCGACCACCACCGGCCCGCAGCGCACCACGGCGTGACCGTGGGCCCGGCGAAGGAGGGCACGGACCCTGGCGAGAAGCTCGTCGACGTCGACGGGAGCGACCATGAGCAGGTCGGCGCCCGCATCCAGCGCGGTCGCGCTTTCGCGTGGCGACGCCCCACGTCCTACCACCAGGATGGGCGCGAGGACGCCGGCCGTGCGGAGGTTCGCGCACAGACCGGCTCCGTCGGCCGTTCCGGCTCCAACGACGATGATCTCGTAAGTTCCTGCGCCCAGTTGGCCGGCCAGCGTTGGCCCGCTCCGACAGGTGTCTACCGAGTACCCGTCTCGCGCCAGGGCACGCGCGAGCCGGAGCGTGACCGTCTCTCCCGCATCCACCATCAAAACCCTCGAAGCCGCATCCGCCTTGGTACCCAAGTCAATCCCACCCTTTTGCGCACCGCTTCGCGCAAGCGGATGGCCGGACCTCGCGCAGCGTCGCCTCCATGTCCGCAAGCCGCTGCGACTGCTCGTTGAACAGCGTACCGCTACGAATCGGTGCGAGTTCTCTCGGGTCGTTCTCCAGGTCGTAGAGAACCCGCCGGTGCGACTCCCCGATGGCAACCATTTTGTAGCGCGCTCCGATGAGCGCTCTGCGAGAGAACGACAGATCGTTTGCCGGCAAGTCCACGAGCACGTCGCGGGCGATCGGCACCTCGCCCTGTACCTCGGGAAGCAGTGAGGTTCCGCGGAACCCCTCCGGCACGGCCGCGTCCAGCAGGTCGAGGATCGTAGGACCGAGATCGATCAGGCTTCGGGGGGTGTCGATGTGTCGGGGCTCTGCGCCGGGCAGGCACACCAGGAGCGGCACCCTGACCAGGCTCTCCCACGTCTCATAGCCGTGATACATCTGCCCGTGATCGCCCAACCCCTCTCCGTGGTCGCTGGTGACAATCACCACGGTTCGCGCAGCGTACGGCTTCGAGGCAACGAGATCGAGCAGGCGACCGACGTACTTATCGGTATAGTACACCTCACCATCGTAGCGGTCGCGCGTCTTGGCACCGAAGTTGGGGACTCCCTCTTCCTTGGGTGCGGTAAGCCATTCAGCATGGGGGTCCATGAAGTGGTACCACGCGAAGAAGCGGCCCGGATCCTGGCCCTCCGACTCCAGGTTACCGAAGCCGTCGATCTGCTGCTGCGCCAAGCGCTCCAGCGATGCCGAGGTGAGGTTCTTGTCCAGGTTGGGCCCCGGAACCAGACCCGGCAGAACCTGGTAGGTATCGAACCCGCGGTGAAATCCGGCACGCCTGAGGTATTCGTGGGCGTGTCCGGCAGCGGACCGTACGCCGGCTTCCGCCAGAAGTGTGACGAAAGACCGTTGGGTCTCGGCATAGATCGCCGAGAAATAGCCATCTCGCTCGAGCTCGGACGCGTAGCGACCGTACAGGATCGATCCCAGGCTAGGTGCCGTATGCGATGCGGTAGCGTAGGCGCGCGTGTATACCGTGCATTGTTTCGCAAGCTCGGTGAGGCGCGGCGCGATATCGCGAGGATATCCGGCCCATGGCATATCGGCACGGAGCGAATCGATGGTGACGAGCAATACGTTGAAGAGCCGCGAATCGGCCGCGGTCGTCGTCGGGGCTTCCTCTACCGGCGAAACCGCGAGCGCATCTGCCGGCGGTGCTGGCGGCCCGTCTGGGGTGATCGTGCCACGAGCGACAGCGGCAGGTTGACACCCCACCGCCCCGCCGAGGAGCAGTAGGGTACGCGCGGCAACGGGGCGCCAGGTGCGATCACTTCGCATCTTCCGCCGCCTTCTGCATGCTTGCTGCGCCGGCCGAGGGCAGCGTCAGGACGAACCCGTCACCGCCCTCGTCTGCCTTCGTATCTCCACCATACTTGCGTGCCAACTCCCGAGCGATCGAGAGACCTAGTACCGCGACACAGGGGAGGTGATTGGTTCAGGCTGCCGCCTGAGTACCACTCGCCCCTGTGAGGTCGGGATATGATCGGCCGAGCTTCTGCCGCGCCTTCTCGAGCGTGAACATCCAACGAA
>JABFRG010000470.1 GCA_013141295.1 Polyangiaceae bacterium | reverse complement strand
GGTCATGCACTCCGCCACCAAGTCGCTGAACGGACACTGCGACGTGCTCGCGGGCGTTCTGGTGGCGAGAGAACCTTCGGACCTCTGGAGCCGCATCGCCACCTTGCGCCACGAGGAAGGCCCGGTGCTCGGTCCCTTCGAGTCGTGGCTCCTGGCGCGCGGCCTCCGCACCCTGTTCGTTCGGGTGGAGCGCGCGAGCGCCACCGCGCTGACCCTCGCCCGCCACTTCGAGCATCACCCGAAGGTCCGCGCGGTCCTGTACCCGGGCCTCCCGTCCCATCCCGGCCACAGCGTCGCCCTCCGGCAGATGGAGCGCGGCTTCGGCAGCATGATCTCCCTCTGCTTCGGCGATCGCGACAAAGCCCTGAAGGTCCTCTCGCACCTCGAGGTGTTCATCCGCGCCACGTCGCTGGGCGGTACCGAGAGCCTGGCCGAGCACCGCGCCACCATCGAGGGCGAGGCCACCACCGCGCCCGAGGACCTGGTGCGCTTCTCCATCGGGCTGGAAGACCCGGCGGATCTCGTCGACGACCTCGAGCGCGCGCTGGCGCTCGTCTGAAGTCTCATTGCACGTGGATGGTCACGTCGTTCGCCGGCATCGCGAACTCACAGCGCTTGGCGCGAAGCGGCGTGGACGGGCACGCGCTGAAGCTCACGTCACCGGGCCCTTGCGCCTTGTCGATGCGAACCGCGGTGCCCGCGCCGAGGCATACGCCGTAGGGCACCGGCGCGTCCGGCCCGCCAACGTTCAACTTCAACGGGACCGTCGCCGTCACCGTGAGCGTGAAGCACGACGCCGCGGCATCGTCGCCGACCGCCGCGCCTTCGTCACCGGCATCGGCTTCGGTGCCGAGCTCGGCGTCCGTGCCCCCGTCGAGCGACCGTTGCTCCGTGCGATACCCGTCCACCCCGGAGAGGAACGTGCACCCGGTCAGGAGCGAGACCGCGACCAGCACGAGCGAGCGCATCAGAACGCCCCCTCGAGGCCGGCGTGACCGAGGCCGATCACCGGGTGCACCCCGGCGCTCCGCGTTCGCTTCGCGCTCCAGAGGCCGACGCCGCCCACCACCAGCCCAGCGCCCATCAGCGCGAACGACACCGTGGAGATCCAGCCGAATGTTTGTGCGCGCTCCACGTGAACGTCCTCGGGGCACACCTTGTTCACGTCGTCGCAGCGATCCATCCGCCCGGCGGCCACCAGAGTCACGATGCCGGTCACGGTGCCCACCACCAACCCGGCGCCGGCGACGCCGAAGCCTGCGTAGGTCCACCCGCTCACGCCCCCGTCGGACTGGGCTGCGCCCCGCACCACCGCGGGAAAGCGCAGTACGACGCGCCGCTTCTGCCCCTCCGCGAGCTCCACCTCACTATCGCGGACGATGCCACCTGCCACCGCTTGCACGGTGTGCCGACCCGGGTCCACCGCCACCGGCCCGGTGGCTGGCCGGCCGTCGATGGTCACCTGCGACGCCGCGCAGCCGTCGCAATCGACCGGGAACGTCACCACCACCTCGAGCGATGGAATTCTCCCTGCGAGATCGGTGGCGAGTCGCTCGGCCTCCGCGCGCGAGGCCTCCGACTTGTCGGATTCGTTGGGCCGGCGAGGCATGTCGTGAACGCTACGAAGGAGCTCGCGGGCCTCGATGAGCCGTCGCGCGAGCCGGAGCGCGCGCCCGTACTCGAGAGCCGTCACCGCGGTGGGATAGAGCTCGTGGGCCTCGCGAAGCTTCCGCACCGATCCGTCCACATCGCCCGCGTCCCGTAGTCGCAGGCCCTCCACGTAGGCCCGGCGCGCCGGCTCCGTCGTGCCGTCGTCTGCCAACGCGCCCGAGGAGGACGAGAGCACCAGGAGCGTCGCGAGAAGAGAGCTCGCACGCGCGATCATTCGAGCCGATCGTCGTAGCGCTTGCCGCCGCTGGCTACCACCGGGCTGAGCGGAGCCCGCGCCGCGGAGGCCAGCCCCTTGACGGCCTGGGTGGTCGTGAGCGTAGGAGACGGCACCGCGGCGAGCACACGCGACGGCTTGGCCGCAGTGACCGATGCCGATACCGCGGTGGCCACGGCGACCTGCGAACGCGAGGTGACCATCGCGTTTCTCGTGCCGCTCGCATCCGACCGCGCCGTCTCGCTGGACCAGATCGACGAGGCCGCATACGTGAGCCCCACCGCGGCCGCGAAGGCGCCTGCGACGAGCGCGATCTGTCCACGTCGCACCGTTCCCACCACACCGGTCGGGCCTCGCCACACCGATACGTGCTCGTCGGAGACGACGCTCATGTCCACCGACGGGCGGCTGGGCGCGTCGGCCCCGAGGACCACGCCGGAGGCGGGTGCGGGCGACGGGAGCTCGGTGGGATCGGCGACCGCTGCGGCCAGCTGCTCCGACTCCGTCTCCACGGTGGAGGAAACCGGCGGACGCGGTGCATCGGCGAGGACCTTGCGGCGGAAGGACGCCACGTCCGCATCCGTCGCCGAGAGGCCCATCGTTGCGGCCGCCTCTCCCAGCGCGTCTCCGAAGGCCTGGGCCGTGGAGTATCGCGCGTCGGGGTCGTATGCCAGCGCCTTGAGCACCACGTCCCGAACGGCGCCGGTCATCGCCTCCGGCGCCCGCATGGGCTTCTCGTTGGCGATGTGGAACGCCACGGCGAAGTCGGAGTCTCCGTCGATGGGCGGAACGCCCTCGAGCAGCTCGTACGTCACGGCGCCGAGCGCCCAGATGTCGGAGCGCCGATCCACCGCGCCAGCGCGAGCCTGCTCCGGCGGCATGTAGCTGACCTTGCCCTTGGTGATGCCGGTGCGGGTGCGCTGGGCGATGCGATGCTTACCGCGGGCGATGCCGAAGTCGATGAGCTTGGGAACCCCCTCCTCGGTGAGCAGGACGTTCTGCGGCGATACGTCGCGATGGACGACGTTGAGGGGCTCGCCGTTCTCGCCACGCGCTTCGTGCGCCGCGTGGAGCCCGCGGGCAACGCCCCTGGCGATGTGGAGCGAGAGCGCCGGCGGCAGCGCCTCGCCGGATGCCGCACGGTAGGCGTCCGAAAGCTCCGCGAGCGATCCGCCCTCGATGAGCTCGAGCGCCAGGTAGATGCGGCCGTGCGCCTCGCCGGAGCCGCAGACCCGCGCCACGTTCGGGTGCTGCAGTCGCGCCGCTATGCGCGCCTCGTCCACCACCATGGTCGCGATCTCGACGTCTCGCGCGTAGGAGCGCCGCACCATCTTGATGGCCACCTGAGCGTCGCTCCCGACGCGGGTGGCGCGCCACACTTCGGCGAAGCCGCCCTCACCAATCCACGCGTCGAGAATATACTCTCCGACCGGAACGCCAGGACGCAGATCGGTAAAAGGCTCGGGGCTCACGACGGGAGGAGGAGCAAAATCCGGTCCAGCCGGACTTCCAACAATTGCGGGCAAGCACCCGCGCCGCAACTGCGGCATCACGCCACGGTGTGGCAGTCCTGCGCCGAATCTTGCGCGTTCGCTCAGGATCGGTTGGCGACGAAGAACGTCCACGAGGCCGCCGCCCCGTCGTCCCAGACCCAGTGACCGAGCCCCGGAATCTCGCAATACGCAACGGCCTTGCCGGCTGGGCACGCGCGATAGGCGTAGCACTGCGGGTACCCGGTCGCCTCCGCCTCGACGGTGCTGCACCCATTGACGTAGGCCCAGTAGGCGGCGCTGAACTTGCCGCCCGCCAGTGGAACGCCGAAGTCGCTGGTCCCGTGCAGCGCCATCATCGCGACCGGCGCTTGCCGCTCGCACTTCACGTAGCCATTCGGGTAGCGGCCCTTCTCGGAGTACGGCCCCCCGGCCGCATGGGTCGCGATGGCGCGGAAGAGGCCGGGGTTGCGGCACGCCACGAGGTTCAGCAGGAAGCCACCACTGCTATAGGCAGCACCGAAGGCGTCGCGCAGCCCGTGACGCGTCTTCAGCTCCGCCACCACCCGCTCGACGAACAGCTGATCGTCGTTCTCACCGTCGGCGCTGTCGAGATCCCAGGTGGCGCGAAGGCCGTCGAGATACACCACCACCGCCCCGTCGCCGCTCGCCGGCTCGAAGGGAAACCCGCGATGAAAGCTCTGGGCGTCGCCACCGTCGCCGTGCAGCACCACCACCAGCGCCGGGCGATCGGTGGTGAGCGCCGGCGGGACGATCTCGATGTAGCTGCGGACGCGATCGCCCACCCGCATGGAGTGCGTCGACACCGCAGGCGGACGGCTCGGACCGGGGTAGGTGCGAGCAGGGAGCACCGCGCTCTCGCCGGAAAGCGGGCTCACCCGCACCGCCACCCCGCGACCGAAGTGCGCGCGCAGGCGGGGGTAGACCACATAGCCGCCGAGCGCCACGAGGAGCGCGAGGCCCCAGGCCGCCGGGCGGCGCAGAATGCCCTTCGGAGGCGCAGCTTCGGAGACCTTCGGAGCCATTCGACGGGCGAGCCATAGCGCACTTCGCTCCTTGCGCCTATGCCCCGCCCAGCCGCGAAAACTGCGCCTCCCAGGGGATTCCCGGGCGTGCGCACAAAAGTGAATGACCATTCAGTCAGACCTTGCCGAAGGGCGGGTTCGCGCCTTATCTTTCCCGCGAGCCCATCATCGTGAGGAGTTTGCCGTGACCAAGCCCATCCAGACCATCAATCGCTACAAGGCAGATCTCCGGGAGATGCAGTTTCTCCTCTTCGAGCAACTCAAGCTCGGCGAGCTCCTCGGCAAAGCTCCGTTCGAAGGCTGGGGCGAGGAAGAGGTCCGCACCTCCCTCAGCGAATGCTACCGCTGGGTGAAGGAGGTCTCCGGGCCCCTCAACGTCATCGGCGATCAAGAAGGCTGCCGCATCGAAGGCGGTCGCGTGAAGACGCCGAAGGGCTTCAAGGAAGCTTGGAAGAGCCTGTACGAAGCCGGCTGGAAGGCCATCGGCGCGGATCCCGACATCGGCGGCGCGGGCGCGCCCCACTCGGTGCAGGTGCTCATCGAAGAGATGCTCTCCGGCGCCAACACCGCCTTCAACATGTACTCCGGCCTCTCCTACGGAGCCGCCGAGGTCATTCACGCCTTCGGCACCGCCGAGCAAAAGGAGCGCTTCGTTCCCAAGATGCTCAACGGCACCTGGGGCGGCACCATGTGCCTCACCGAGCCCCACGCCGGCACCGACGTGGGCTCGTCGAAGACCACCGCCACCCGCAACGCCGATGGCAGCTACGCCATCAAGGGCACGAAGATCTACATCTCCGGCGGCGATCACGACCTCTCCTTCGACGACAACGTCATCCACTTGGTCCTCGCCCGCGTCGAAGGCGCCCCGCCCGGCACCAAGGGGCTCACGCTGTTCATCGTGCCCCGTCGCGCGGTCGACGCGAGCGGCACCTCGGGCGACTCCAACGACGTCCAGGTCGCGGCCCTCGAGCACAAGATGGGCATCAACGGCTCGGCCACCTGCATCTTGAACTTCGGCGACGATGGCAAGTGCATCGGCTACCCGGTGGGCGGAGAAGAGAAGCTGAACCAGGGCATGCCCCAGATGTTCAAGCTCATGAACAGCGCGCGCATCGCGGTGGGCATCCAGGGCGTGGGCGTGGCCTCGAGCGCGTTCCTCAATGCCCTCGACTACGCCAAGGACCGCAAGCAGGGCTCCAGCATCACCCACTGGAAAGACGCCACCGCCCCCCGCGTCTCGATCCTCGAGCACGCCGACGTGCGCCGCATGCTCCTCGACATGAAGTCCCGCGTCGAAGGCATCCGCGCCCTCGCCGTCACCCTGGCCAACCACCAGGATCAAGCGCGCTTCTACGAGGGCAAAGACGACGAGAAGACCAAGTACCACCAGGGTCAGGTCGACCTCCTCGTGCCGCTGGTGAAGGCCTACGGCTCGGACCAGGCCTTCCGCGTCTGCGAGAACGCAATCCAGACCTACGGCGGCGCCGGCTTCACCCGCGACTACCCGGTGGAGCAGTACTGCCGCGACGCGAAGATCTTCAGCATCTACGAAGGCACCAACCACATCCAGGCGATGGACCTCGTGGGTCGCAAGCTCGGCCAGGCGGGCGGCGCGAACCTCCAGGCCTTCCTCGGCGACATCGCCAAGTTCGTGGCCGAGCACGGCGCGCACCCCACCTTCGGCCCCACCGTCAAGCGCCTCGCCGCCGCCCAAGAGGCCGTGGGCAACGCCGCCATGCGCATGCTCATGTGGTTCCAGACCGGCAACGTCGGCATGGTCCCGCTCTCCGCCAACCGCTTCCTCGAGATGATGAGCGAGCTCACCGTCGCGTGGCTCCTTCTCCAGGCCGGCATCATCGCCGACGAAAAAGGAAAAACCGTCGCCGAAGGCCACCCGGACAAGGCGTTCTACGCGGGCAAAGTGCAATCGGCCCTGTATTTCGGCAACAACGTCCTCCCCGGCGTGGTGCACAAAGCCGAGATCATGGGCAACGAAGACAAGTCGCCCATCGACATCTCCGCCGAAAGCTTCGCGACGGTGTAAAGTACCGGGCGTGCGGCGCCTTCTCTTCAGTGTCCTCGCGTTCGGTACCTTCGCCTGCAACTCGGCGGACTACGTGGACAAGCAGCCGGACGCCGATGCCGCACGCCCCGCTCTGAAGCCCGGCGAGTGCGCCGCGCCTCCCGCCATCAAGTGCGATGGCGGCACGCCTGGCGCCGGAAGCTGCGTCCCCGATCTCGACGCCGGCGTGCTCTCGACCTACGACGCGAGCGTCGCCCTCGGATGCCGCGTCGAGTTCACGTACCCGGATCCCTTGCCGCGCATCAACGAGTGCTACCTCGAAGAGGTCTGCGGCTGCATCGTGGGGGCCGACGGCGGCCCCACCTGGCTCTGCCGCCGCTGACGCGTCAGGCCTTGGAAGGGGCGAGCGTGATGCTGCCGTCGGCGGCGATGGTCCAGTGCGGGTTCCACGCGATCTCCCAGGCGTGCCCGTCGGGATCGGCGAAGTAACCGGCGTGGCCGCCCCAGAAGACGTCCTGCGCCGGCTTCAAGATGGTGCCGCCGGCCGCCCGGGCGCGCTCCAGATAGGTGGCGACGTCGGCCTTCTCGCGCACGTTGCGGGCGAGCGCCATGCCTCGGAAGCCGCCGGGATCCCGGAGCGGCAGATGCGCGTCGTCGGCCAGCGCCTGCGATCCGTAGAGGGCGAGCACCACGCCGCCGGCCATCATGAACACCACGTGCTCGTTCGAGCCCTTGGCGGGCGCGAACCCCAGACCTTCGCAATAAAACTTCCGAGCCCGGGCGATGTCGGCGACGCCCAACGTGATGACGTGGATGCGGGGTTCCATCGGCCGATGGTACACTCTCCGCCGATGCGTTCCCTCCTCATCGCGCACCTCTCGTGAAGATCACCGCGCTCTGGGTGTACCCCGTCAAGAGCTGCCGCGGCATCGCCGTTCCCCGGGTGCGCATCTTCGCCCGCGGCCTCGAGGGCGATCGCCGCTTCATGCTCGCCACCCCCGACGGCGAAAAAGTGACCCAGCGAGAGCGCCCGGAGCTGGCCCGCGTCACCACGGCGTTCGCCGAGGGAGGCGTGCTGCTGGAGGCGCCCGGTCATGCGCCTCTGCTGCTTCGCGACGCCGACGCCGAAGGCGCCCCCACCTGCACCGTCCAGCTGTGGCGTACCCCCCTCACGATGCATCGCATGGTCGAAGCATCCGCCTGGTTCTCGGCGGTGCTCGGGACCGAGGTGTGGTGCGTTCGTCAGCAAGACGACGTTCCTCGCCCCATCAACCCCGAGTACGCGGGTCCAGGCGATCACGTGAACCTCGCCGATGGCTACCCGCTCACGCTCGCCAGCCAGGAGAGCCTCGACGATCTCAATCGACGGCTCCGCGACGCCGGCGCCCCGGCCGCCAGCATGGCGAACTTCCGCCCCAACGTCGTCATCGAAGGGGCCCCCTACCCGTTCGCCGAGGACGACTGGCCGCGGGTACGCCTGGGCCAGTGGCGCATGCGCATGCCCAAGCCGTCGGACCGGTGCATCCTGGTCAACGTCGAGCCCACCTCGGGCGTCGTTCGCAAGGAGCCGCTGCGCACGCTCGCGACGTTTCGCGCGCGCGACCAGCGCGTGCTCTTCGCGGTGAACCTCATCCCCGACGTTCCCTCCTCCGGAGAGGGAGAGTGGCTTCAGGTGGGCGACGAGGTGGAACCGCTGTCGGCCGCCACCGGGACGGCATCGACCACCGCCGGCGCCGGCTGAGCGCTGCGCAGCTTCTTCAGCTCGCGGCGGGCTCGGTCGAGCTGGAACGAGCGCTCGTTCACGTGACCGTAAATGAGGTAGCGCCAGGTCCCCATGACCACCAGCGCGCACGCGAAAGAGAGGAGCGGCGCCCACGGCTTCCAGAGCACGGTGGGGACCGAGAGCACGGCGCCGACGAGCGGGACCCAGCGGGTTTGCAGCCGCTCCTTGCGAAAGTCCTCGAGCATCTCGCGCAAGCGGGAGACCTCTTCCTCGTATTTTTGAATGAGATCGTCGCTCATCGCCGTGGTCATCTAGGTATCACGGATGGAGTGTCCGCGCCTCTTTCGCCGTCTGCCCGAGCGGAAGCAGCCCGAGGCGCGCGCCCGTCGAGCAGCGCGCCCACGAGACCTAGGGTCACGAGCACCGCCGTGGCAAGCGCGATGCGCGCGCCCGGCGCGTATCCGTCACGCCCCCACAAGAGCGCCGTCGCCACCAGGAGCGCCACGGTGAAGAGCAGCCCCGATGCCAGTTGCGTCGACCGGGGGATCTCCCGCTCGGAGCGCGTCGCCCGCAGGGGCGCGAGGGGCCGGGCGTCCGGCGGAAGCCAGCCCGGCGGCCGCACCAGAACCGCAAGCGCGTCCCGAAGGCGCCTCGCCGACCGCGCGCGGCGGAAGAGATCTTCGAAGAACACCCACTGGGCCCGCGCACCACTGTGCGTCAGGTTGCCGGAGAGGCAACCCACCACCGGCGGATCGTCCGCCGTCACTTCCACGTGGGTGCCGAAGAGCCGGTCCCACAGCGAGAACATCGCGCCGAAGTTCCGATCGAGGTACCGCGCGTTGGTTGCATGATGCACGATGTGGGTCTGCGGCGTCACGAACAGGCCCAGGCTCGGCCGACGGAAGAACCGCGAGTGCACCGTGAGCGCGTAGAACGAGATGATGGAGATGGCGAGGAAGAAGTGCTTGGCCGGAACGCCCAGGAGCGGCATGGGGGCGTAGAACAGCACCGCGTAGGTGTCGGAGAACCACGGGTGGCGCATGGCCACGCTGAAGTTGAAGGTGTCGCTCTGGTGATGCACCCCGTGAATCGCCCAGAACAGGCCGATGCGATGACCGGCCCGATGGTACAGGTAGTAGCAAAGATCGCCGCCGAAGAAGGCGATGAGCCACGGCACCGGCGACCCCTCGCTCCAATGCACCAGGGCGATGCGCTCGAAGCCGTAGTCGTAGAGCGCGAGCAAGTACGGCCCGAGGAAGAGACCGAGCACCACCTCGCCCAGCCCCGCCGAGAGGTTCCCCAACGTGGCCGCGAAGCGGTACACCCGCATCTCGTGGCGCCGTGCCCAGAAGTGCTCGACGACCATCACCGCCACGTAGGCGGGAATTCCCAGCGCGTAGTAGGCATTGGTGTCGAGTCGCGACATGCTCCGAGCATACGCGAATCACGACCCGACGACGCGTCAGTCGGCGACCTTGCTGTAGGCGACCGGACCCGACGGCTGGTAGAGCGTGAGCGACTTGTCCTTCAGCGAGAAACAGAGCTGACGCTGCGCCTCCGGCGTGGCCTCGTCGCAACGGAGGATGATGCCCTTGCTCACCTGGACGCCGCAGAGCACGTTGCCCACCTGGGCCGTCGCCTGCTTGCCCTCCGCGAGCTCGATGGAGTTGTCCACGACTTTGCCGGTCATGCTGATGGTGGGGGTCTTCACCTCGCTGCCGCTGGTGCACCGCATCGCCATGATGGCGTGGTCGGCGCGGAGCTCGAAGCGCGTCACCGCGTCCACGTTGCCGAGCTTGCGCGGCGCTTGCTCCCACACGCCGAGCAGAACGTTCGGCGTGGCCGTTCCCCCTGCGCTGAAGATGGAGTCGCCGGGATCGCTCGTGGTGCTCGCGCTGCTGCAGGCCATGGCCAAAGGAAGAGCCAAGAAAGCAAGGTAGGAAAGCTTCATGCGGCGCCCGAGTGCAACGTTCTTGCCAACCGCGCATTCACGGCACGCGCCTCTGC
>JABFRG010000239.1 GCA_013141295.1 Polyangiaceae bacterium | reverse complement strand
CGGTAGGGCGTCTTGCCGTTGAGACCCGGCTCGTCGTCGACGTTCGCGCGGTAGGGCGCGAAACGCAGCTCCAGCGCGAAGTGCTGCGGTGAGGCGAAGCGCTCGCGGTCGCGATTGCGGTCTTGCGCGCTCGCGCTGGTGGTTGCGGTGAGGACGGCGAGCGAGGTGCCGGCGGCCAAGAGCGTCGCGAGAAGGGAGTGCGAGCGCCTCATGCGCGCCTCCGGCGGACGAACGCGGCGAGCGCGATGGCGCCGAGCACCACGAGCGCCGAGACCGAGCCGTTGCCCGCTTCGTTGCACCCGCCCGCAGACCCTCCGCTGCGTCTGTAGAGGTCGAAGAAGTCGTCGGTGGGCGCTGGCGTCGCGCACGTGATGGTGGAGAGCGGGCCGGGGTTTCCGTACTGATCGACCGCCGAGACGGCGACCGCATAGGTGACGCCGTTCACGCGATCGGTCACGGTGGCCGAGGTGGCGGCCGGCCCGCTGACGGTGCCGCAGGGCTTGATGCTCGTCGGGGGGACGGTGCCCTCGATGAGGGCGGCGCTGCTGCAGGTGCCGCTGGTGTTGGCCTGGGTCGAGACACCCGAGCTGCTCGCCGAGAAGGCCTGCGCGTCGCCGCCGTCGTCGCCCGCATCGATGCCGCTGTCGACGCCCGCGTCGGCGGTGGTGCTGCCGTCGACCGGGGTGCTGGCATCGGTGGCCGGGAGGGTGCCGTCGTCGCAGTAGACGTTGTAGCTCTGGGTATCGGTGGTCTCGCTACTGGGCTTCCAGCTCACGACCAGCAGTTTCTCGCCGATGCCGGTGGTGAGGTTGGTGGGAGCCGGGGGACCGACGGTATCGACGGTGAAGACCTTGTTGGCGCCGGTTCCGGCGGCTTCGCCACCCTTCACGAAGATGTAATACAGCGTGATGTTGGCCTGGGCGGCCTTGGCGCACACGTCCTCTCCGGCCTTCACGTAGTCCGGCTGGGTCTTCGCGTAGGAGAGAATGTCGCGGACCTTGACGTTGATGGTGCTCGACGCCACGCGCGGCACGGCGCCGGGAAACGCGCGCCAGCACTGCTGCGTGGACCCGGAGCGCACGGTGACGTTGGTGCAGTCCTGGGTGCCGGCCCACAGCTGGAGCTCCGACGTCTGATCGTAGGCCGTCGTGTTGACGACGATGTTGTACCCGCGGTCGTTGGCGCAGTCGTCGTACGTGATGACGTCGGGCTTGATGTTGTTGCGGTCGGAGGCGGTCTTGCCGTCGCCGTTGGCGCGGGTATAGCCGTTGTCGGGGATGGTGACGGTCTGGGCGAGCGCGATACGCGGCACCACCAGCGCGAGCACGGCGAAGAGAATGACGCGGACCAGCCGCACGGCAGACGACACGGGGGAAGACATTCGAGAGGCCTGCGAGCATACCCCGTGCCAGCCGACTTCGGCGCGTATTTCGCGGTGTTCACCTGCGCCACCGGACAGCCTGACCAGCGTGGGGCGACCTCGTGACAATCTGACAAACGGTCCGCGCATGCTGCGGTGCGTTCATTGCCCGGCGCAATTCGGCGCCGCGTCGCATGCGGCCCGAGCATTGAGGTCGCTGTGCGGAGGTACTATAACCCCGGGCGATGTTGCACCTCGTTCCCGGTCACCAAGGACGCCCCACCGAAGACCCCATCTTTGCGCTGAACCGCGAGGCCAACGCCCGCATCGCGCGGGGCGAGTCGGTGGTCAACGCCACCATCGGCGCGGCCATGGACGACGACGGCAAGCTCGCGGTGCTCCCCACCGCGGCGCGTGCGGTGCACGAAGTGGAAGGCCCGGCGTGGGCTGGCTACGCGCCCATCTCCGGCAGCCCGGCGTTCCTCCAGGCGGTCGTCGCCGGTCTCTTCGCCACCGAACCGCTCATGCGCGAAGTCGCCATCGCGACCGCCACCCCCGGCGGCACCGGCGCCCTTCGCCATGCGCTGGCGAACTTCCTCGAGCCCGGGCAGTCGCTGCTCACCACCAGCTTCTTCTGGGGGCCGTACCAGACGCTGGCCGACGAGGCCGGCTGCAAGGTCGAGACCTTCAACATGTTCACCGCCGGCGGCGCCCTCGACGTGGAGGCCCTCGACGCGGCGCTCGGTCGTCAGCTCGCCACGCAGAAGCGTGTGCTCTTCTTCCTCAACGATCCCTGCCACAACCCCACCGGCTACTCGATGAGCCAGCCGGAGTGGCGCGCGCTCACCGAGTGCCTGGTGCGCCGCTCCGCCGAGGGACCCATCACGCTCCTGGTCGACACCGCGTACCTGGCCTATAGCGCCGGCGATCCCCGGGCGTTCCTCAAGGAGCTGCACCCGCTCCTCGGCAAGGTGATGCTCCTCTTCGCCTGGAGCGCCTCCAAGACCTTCACCATGTACGGCCTCCGGGTGGGCGCCATCGTGGCGTGCGTTCCCGACGCCAAGGAGCGGGCCACCACCGAGGCGGCGTTCTCGTACTCGTGCCGCGGCACCTGGTCGAACTGCAATGCGGGCGGGCTCCTGGCTATCACGCGGCTGCTCACCGACGACAAGCTCAAGGCCGCCGTGGACGCCGAGCGCGACGCCCTGAAAAAGACACTGTTTTCCCGGGTGAACGCCTTCAACCAGCTGGCCAAGCCCAAGGGCCTTCGCTACCCGCGCTACGAGGGCGGCTTCTTCGTCACCGTGTTCCGCGACAACGCGACCGAGCACGCCGCCCGTATGCGCGAACGTGGCGTGTTCGTCGTGCCGCAGAAAGGCGCACTTCGTGTGGCGCTGTGTTCTGCCAAAGAAGCCGACGTGGCGCGACTCGTAGACGCCCTCGCCGAGTAGCCCTACACTGAAGAGATCGCGTTTCTGCGGTCCGAATAAGGTAGTCCATGCGAAGCGGGCTCGGCTGGGTTCTCGTAGCGGTCGGGGCATTCGCGGTGATGTCGGCGTGCTCTTCTTCCAAGAGCGAAGCCACCGCGGATGCGGGGGCCGAGGGCGGCGTAGCCACGAGCGCCGTCACCTGGCATCGCGACGTGCGGGCCATCGTCGAGGCCAAGTGCGCCAACTGCCATCAGGCGGGATCCATCGCGCCGTTCACGCTGGCGACGTTCAAGGAGGCCTTCGACCGTCGCGACGCGATTGCTGCTGCAGTTCGCGGGAACCTCATGCCGCCGTGGCCGCCCAGTGCTGCGTGCAACAAGTACAAGGAAGACCGCTCGCTCACGCAGCCGGAGCGCGACGCGGTGCTGGGTTGGGTGGCGGGCGGCGCGCCGGAGGGGGATGCAGCCGACTATCGCGCGCCCACGGCCACCGTGCACGAGCTCTCGCGGGTGGACTACGATCTCAAGATTCCCCAGGCCTACACGCCGGTGGAGTCGCCCGACGAATACCGCTGCTTCGTGGTGGATTGGCCCGCCACCGCCACCAAGTACGTCACCGGCTTCGGCGTGAAGCCGGGCAACCCGCTCATCGTGCATCACGTCATTGCCTTCGTGGCCACGCCGGACTTGCTGGCCACCGCCGAGAAGCTCGACGCCGACGATGCGGGGCCTGGCTACCGATGCTTCGGGGGTCCGGGAATCCAGAAGGCGCCGTGGATCGCCGCCTGGGCGCCGGGGGTTCGCGGGAGCGACATGCCCGAAGGCACGGGCATCAAGATTCCCCAGGGCTCCAAGGTGATCGTGCAAATTCACTACAACCTCGCCAATGCGACCGCCACGCCGGATCAGACCGCCGTGGAGTTCAAGGTGGACGATGCGGTGCAGAAGGAGGCCGTGCTCCTGCGCTTCGCGAACCCTTCGTGGGTCCAGAGCCGCACCATGAACATTCCCGCCGGCGCCAAGGACACCACCCACGCCTTCGCCGCCGACGTCGCTCCGGCGCTCACCGCCCTCAGCGGCGGCGCGCTCACGCCGGGCGAGCCCTTCACCGTGTACTCGGCCTCGCTGCACATGCACACGCGCGGCACCAAGGCGACCATCGGCATCACGCGCGCCTCGGGGCAAACCGACTGCGCCCTCGGCATCGACGACTGGAACTTCCACTGGCAGGGCAACTACGCGCTCCAGGCGCCCATGGTGGTGAACCCGGGCGACAAGCTCTCGCTGGAATGTCACTTCGACAACTCCGGCGCGCGTCAGCCGATGGTGGCAGGGCATCCGATTCCGGTGAAAGACGCCAACTGGGGCGAGACCACCGAAGACGAGATGTGCCTCGGCGTCCTCTACGCCACCAAGTAGTGCATCAGGGAATCTCGCGCCGCGTCTGCAGCGAGAAGACGCGCAGTCGATCGTCCGCGACCGCGAGCCAGTTGCCGTCGGGGCTGAAGGTCGGCGCGCGCTTGCGTTCGCAGAACCCTTTGGACAGCGGCGTGACGGCGCCGCCGTTGGGCTCCACGAAGCGGCACGCCTCCGCGAACCACTCCACCCGGCCGCTCGCGGCTTGCACCACGACGTCCGGGGCCGTCGCGCCGATCTTGCCGGTGTTGACATCGACCTGGAAGCTCGCGCTCTGCGTGCGAGCGCTCAGGACGCCGGGGTGCGCCAGGTCGAACGAGAGGTAGCAGTCGTTGCCGGAGCATGTGACGATCTCGGCTTCGCGGACCGGTCCCAGGACCGGCGCGAGATCGACGGATCGGGGTGGGCTCGATGAGGCCTCGTCGGCGATCAGCAGTTTCTTTCGATCGCCCCAGATCACTGCGACCTGTGTGCCCTGGTGCGCCCACACCAGCGAAGCGCCCCACTTCGCGTCGATGGACATCGGGAGCCGCTGGCGCCAGCGCACCTTGCCGGTGGTGAGGTCGATGCGTTCCACGATACCCCGGCTGGCGAGCAAAAGCTCGTCGCCGGAGACGTGCACCAGCTCCAGGTCCTCGGAGCCCGGTTCGAGGGGTCGCATCAGCTGCCCACTCTCCCGCGAGACCACCAGTCGGCGGTCCGCCACCCGATACACCCGAAGGCTCGGATGCGACCGGACGATGGCGTACCGACCGTCGGCGGAGAGGGAGACGAAGCCTCCGAGGTTCGCGAGCGTCGCCGTCGCCGTCGCGTCGAGCTCGATGGTGGATGGAGCGCCGGTCACGGCCACGTTCGCCAGGACCAGGCCGCACGTGGGCATGCCGTTGGCGCGCGCCTGGCATCGGACCGTGGCGTAGCGGGCGTCCGCGAGGTCGGCGCTGGCGGCAATGTCCGCGAGCGCGTCGTTCGCGAGCTTGTTCCCCGCGACCTCGAACCCGCCGGCCCGGCTCAGCGTGTCGGCGTCGTAGCTCTCGTAGGTGAGCGGCCGCCCGGGGCGATCCGTCTCCGTTACCGCCATCACCCGCCGGCTGCGGTAGCTGGAGAGCAAGAAGTAGCGGCCTCCGTGCGCGCCGCGCAGCGAAAGCCCGTGCTTTGCGAGGGTGCCGATGGAACCCTTGGCCGGGTCGACCAGCGCGATGGCGTCGGGGCTCTCCACCAGCAAGCGACCGGCCGGCGTCCAGTAAAAGCCGATGCACGGTGCGGCAGGGAGCGTGGAAGTTGCGGGCGCGGGGGCTACTGCCGCAGTGGTGGCCGGGGTCGCGGTGGTGGCGACCGTGGGGATCGGCGTCGGTCTGGAAGGCGCCGCGGGCGTACCACCGCAAGCGTAGAAGATCGGGAGTGCCGCGATGGCGAACGTAGCTCGGCGCATCTGCCCGACTCTACTGCAGCGGCGATGGCGTGCCAGTGACCCGATCAACGCAACGTGTGGCGGTGGGAAGCAGGAAGCTTGGTGGTGTCGGTGCGGAGCGAGACCAGCAGCGAGAACAGGCGACGGTGCGCCTCGTGCGAGCTGGAGAGATCGGGCAGGCGCTCGGCGAGACGGCGGGCGGCGTGGTCGTGCACCACCTTCTTGGCCATGTCGATGGCTTCCCGGCGCATCGGGTGGAGGTTCTCGTCCATGAGCTGGCGGATGGTCCCGAGGTACTCGTCGAAGTGCCGCGCGAGCGTCTCGTCCCACACCTCCACCGGGTGAAAATCGGGATCGTCGGTGCGGAGCATGACGCCGGCGGGCTCGACGTTGGTGGTCTCGCCCACGCTCGGCTCGAGGTGCAGCACGGTCGCCGGCCGACCTTCGAAGAGCGCCGCCTCGTCCAGCAGATCGACGATGAGCGTGCGCCATTCGGCCCGGCGGAGCTCCGAGGCGTCGTCCCAGAGCGGATCGTGAATGCGGATGTCGGCGATGGCCATGGGCGAAGCGTAACACCCGCCCGCAGCCCGCCAACGATGGTAAATGCCCGATCATGAACGCCACGCGCGCGGAAGAAGGGCAGCACCTGATTCAGCTCTACGAAGGAGACGCGCCGAACATCATGGGGCGCATCGACGGCCAGCTGGCGATCCTTGCCTCGCGTGCGCAGACGCTCCTCTCGCTCGCCGGCATCACCATCACCGTCACCGGTTTCAGCGGCGCGGCCATCGCCCGGTCGGGGACGGCCGCCGCCATCATGCTGGTGGCAGGGCTGGTGCTGGTGCTGGTGGCCGCCGCGCTCACCATGTGGGGCATCTTGCGGGTGCGCTGGACCACCAGCATGAAGCCGTGCGCTCTGCCGGAGGCGGTCGACTATGCGCTGGCCATGCGCGACCGCAAGACCGCGGCGTACTCGCGGGCACTGCTCTTGCTCATCCTGGGCCTGGCGCTGTACGTGTCGAGCGTGGGCATGCTCCTGCTCGCCAACGTCGGAGCCTGAAACTACAGAGGCGTGACGCGCACGTTGTCGTAGCAGGTCTTCACTTCCCAGTTGTTGAACCCGAAGTGGTCGTGCCCCACGCCGGCCAGCGGCTCGCCGTCGGCGAAGGAGAGGTACTCGACGCCGTTGACGAAGAAGCGCACCGTCTTGCCGTCGCTGCGCTCCACCTTGAAGCGATAGGCCTGGCCCACCGAGACCGGGTGTTGTCGCGAGTCGTCGGAGTCCTTGTCGACCTTGATCTCCTTGCGATCGCCGCCGTGCTCGTTGATGCGCGCCAGCACGTGGAAGGTGTTCTTCCAGCCGCCGAGGATGGCCAGGTAGCTGGTGGCGTTGGTGTACGAGACGGTGGTGGCCGACGACTGCCCGTCGCCCCAGAACTCGCCCTTGAGATCGCCCTCGGTGGAGGTTGCGGTGGCGTCGAACTCGATGCGCGCGTTGATGGGGATCGGGCGCGTGAGCCACACGCCGTGGTTGCGTGCGCCGCGGCCGCAGAGCTTGCCGTTCTCCACCGCCCAGGCGGTGGTCTTCGACTGGTACCAGTTGGGGCCGAGCTTGCTGGGCGGCGCCGCAGGCATCTGCGAGGAGGCCGCAGCGGTGGGCACCAGGAGCGAAGCTGCGTCGAAGCCGGCATCGCCCTTGGCGATGGTGCTGCCGTCCTTGCCGAGACCGAGGGCCGCGGCGTCGAGCACCGGCGCGAGGAGCGGTCCGCGGGAGGCGTCGACCGCCACCGTGTCGGGCATGTCCTTGCGGTCGTCGAAGTTGTCCTCGAACATCGTGGTGAGGATGTCCGGCGCCTGCACCACCAGCTTCTGGCCGGTGCTCTTGGTGCCGCCGTCGTAGGGCGGCGCGGTGCCCGACGGCACGCAGGCGGCGAGGGCAGCGAGCCCCCCGAGCGCGAACCCGAGACCTGCGTTCCTGCGAGTGGCGAGGGACCGGCGACGGGCGCCGGGGCGAGGAGAGAGCGCGTCGCGAACCACCATACCCCGGGATTTACCACCACTTGAGGGGCAACGTGAGCTTTTGCAGCGATGATTTCAGGCGGACCGGGACTCGTGGTAAATCTCTCCGCCACCCATGTTCCCGATCCTCTTCCGAATTCCCCTTCCGCACACGGCGCTCAAGCTGTGGTGGGCCCTTGCTGCAGTGGCTGTGATTGCGGTCATCTACGGAGCGCTGGCGTTTCGTCGCGAAGAGAAGACGAGCGGCCAAGTGGGCCTCGGCGTCGCGGCTGCGGCCGGCATCGCCGCCTACTTCTTCCGAGACAAGCACTGGGAAGCGCCGAACCTCCCCATCTACTCCTATGGCGTGATGCTGGGCCTCTCGCTGGTGGTGGGGTGGTACCTCACGCTCGGCCTCGCCGACCGCGACGGTCTTCCCAAGGAGACCATGGCCAACTGCTACGTCGTCACCGCGGTGGTGGCGCTCCTCGGGTCGCGCGTCCTCTACGTCGCCACCAACATGGAGCAGTTCCACTCGCTGGGCGACGTGCTCTCGATCCGCAAGGGCGGCTACGTGGCCTACGGCGGGTTCCTCGGCGGCTTTCTCGGTAGCTGGCTCTACCTGCGCAGTCAGAGCCTGAAGCTCCTGCCCTGGGCCGACGTGGCGGTCCCCAGCCTGGCTTCCGGTCTGCTCATCACGCGCATCGGTTGCTACCTGTTCGGCTGCGACTTCGGCAAGCGCCTCCCGGAGAAGGCCCCGGCCTTCCTGCAGAAGCTCGGCACCTTCCCCCACTGGGCCGGCAAGGCTCTCGACGCGGGCGACGGCTCGCCGGCCTTCGTGCGGCACCGCGAGCTGTTCCAGGGCACGCCGGCGGGGGCCGAACTCCTGAAGAACAATCACTCGCTTCCGGTGCATCCTACACAGATCTACGAGTCCATCGTCGGTCTCGGGTTGCTCGGGCTCCTGCTCTGGCAGCGGAAGCACAAGCGCTTCGACGGTCAGCTGTTCTTCCTGTTCGTGTTCGCCTACGGCGCCATTCGCTTCCTCCTCGAGATCGTCCGCGACGACGAGGAGCGCGGCGAGTGGGGCCCGGCCATGGCGCAGCACATCCTGGTGCCGGCGTGCCTGGTGCTCTTCGCCTTGGCCTTCACCTTCGGTATCTCCCTCGGAATCACCAACCTTCGCGCCCGCATGATCGCCCGCGTGGCCTCGTTCCTTCCGGCGGTGCTCGCGTACTTCGCGCTGGCGCCGGCGAAGTTCGGTGAGGTGGCGACCGTGCGTCTCTCCACCAGCCAGCTCATCGGTCTGGTGACCGGCCTGCTCGTCTCCTACTTCTACGCCAAGGCCTGGGTCGACGCCGGCAAGGGCGAAGTCGCCAAGACCAAGGCTGCCAAGAAGAAGAAGCTGGAAGAAGAGGAAGAGGAAGAGGACGACGAGGAGGACGAGGAGGAGGAGCTGGCGCCCACCAAGGACGACAAGAAGCCGGCCGCCAAGCCCGCCGGAAAGAAGACCGACCCCAAGCCCTCGGGAAAGAAGGGCGAAAAGGACAAGCCGAAGGCGGCCGACGAGGACGACGACGAGGCCCCGGAACCGGCCTGACAGCCCTCCGACCCGGGAGAGCGAGGGCGTTCCAGTAGCACCCAATAGTTGCAGCATTTGGGGGGCGGCGTGCTATGACCCGCCCCATGAGCGCTCCCGAACTCCACACGCCGGTCAAAGACGAACCGGAGCTCGCGTGGTCGTTCGACGACGAAAGTCGCACGACCTCGGCTTCTCACGCCGGCCACGGGCCCGCGAAAGACGACGCCAAGGGCTCCAAGAAGGCCGAGAAGGTCAAGGCCTCGCGCCGCGACGACGACGACGATCAGGACGGTCCGGGCCCCTCCGCGGTGGCCATCGTGACCTCCATGTTCCCGTTCCTCAGCCTCGCCTCCCGCCCCGCATTGGCGTGAAGCCGTGGTGAGGCGACGCTCCGCCACGCCATCTTTCTCCGTTCTGCGCGGCGCCTCGGCTGCGTTCGTTGCGGCAGCCATCGTGCTCGCCGCTGCGCCGGCGCTGGCCGACAAGGTCGCGGTGCTGGCGGTATCTGCCGCTGCCGGGACTTCCGCCGATGCAGCCGCCGACGCACGAGCGCTCACCGAGACCCGTGCAGCAGTGGGGCTCAAGGCCCATCAGCTCGCGGGCGACGACGACATGGCCAAGGCCAAGGCCGCGGTCACCGACGGTGTTCCCGACACCAGCTCCGAGTACCTGGCCGCCGGCAAGGCCGCCCAGGCCGACTGGACGCTGGTGGGGCGCGTGGAGGCCCGCTCCGGCACCACCAGCGGCGTTCGCTACCGCCTCGAGCTGGTGGCGTGCCTGGTCGCTTCCGGGCGCGTCGAGTCGGTGGCGCGCGACGTGTACGGCGAGAATCAGAACGAGCAGGTGGCCGAGATGCTCGGCGTGCTCTTGCGCAAAGAGGGCCTCGGAACCGAAGAAATTCGGTGGAAGGTACAAGCAAAGGAGGGCGCCCCGCCGAAGGAGCCCGATCCGCCCAAGCCCCCCGAGAAGCCGGTTCCGCCCAAGCC
>JABFRG010000371.1 GCA_013141295.1 Polyangiaceae bacterium | reverse complement strand
GTGTTCGATCGGTTCCTCGACAAGCCCGATCCGCTCGTGGCGACCATCGCCACTACCTTCGGCGTCGCCCCCGGCGCCCTCTCGCCAGTGCGACTCGTCTCCCATCACCTGCGGCTCCTCGGCGTTCTCGCGGCGCAAGGGAATGCGGCGCAGCTGGTGCTGGTGGACTACGACGACACGGAGGAGTGATCGTGCGGGCGCGCGCGGGGCGATGGGCGGGCGCGCCCGGCGGCGGGCAGTGAAATCTCGATAGAAAGCGGCGAGGCGGAGGGGCACGGCGATTGCTGGGTAGGGACGACGCCCTCCCGCGTTCGACGAAGGAAAGAACGACATGCTCAAGCAATCCCTGATCCTCGGTGTCGCACTCGTGGCCCTGGGCTCCGCAGCCTGTGGCAAGCTCGGCAAGAAGACGCCGATCTCGTCGAACAACGATCTGCGCCGCGAGTACAAGACGTCGGAAGCCACCTTCCGCACCAAGTACGACGGCAAGGACATCGCGCTCTACGGGACCGCGGACAAGGTCGATCTGACGGGAAGCCTGGGCATCGTCCGCCTCACCGAAGGCGAGGCCGACCTGTTCGGCACACCCTCGTTCCGCTGCAACGTCGACAAGGCCGACATGGCCCGCTTCACGCAACTTCACGTCGCGCAGGGAACCATGGTTCGCCTCAAGGGCACCGTGCAGATCGACGGGGAAACCATCGAGATGAACCACTGCAAGCTCGACCGAATCGGCATCTCCGCCCTCTCGGACGACTGACCTTCTCGAACGTGTGGCGCTCTACGCTTCTGCGGCAAGGAGAGGATCGGTGCTATCCTGACTCTATGACGAACCCGGCCTACCGGCTCCTCGACGCGGAGGAGTTCTTGGAGATCGACTTCGGCGCGGAGCGCAAGGCCGAGCTCGATCAAGGCGTGATCCGGATGATGGCCGGCGGAACACGTGCGCACGCGCGGGTGCAGGCGAATCTCCTCGCCTGACTACGTCAGGCGCTCCGTGGCTCGGGGCGACGGCCGTACGGATCGGACATGGCGATCAAGACCGGCAGGCTGTCGGTACGCTACCCGGACGTGAGCGTGGTGTGCGGCGACTCCGCGGCGGCGGAGGACGACGACCGCGTCTCCTTCGACCATGCGAGCGCGGTCTACGAGATCCTCTCGCCGTCGACCATGGAGTACGACCAGACCGTCAAGCTGCGGGAGTACCAGCAGATCGACGCCGTCCAAACCATCGTGCTCCTCGATCCGGAGTCGGAGCAAGTCCGCATCGTGCAGAGGCTGGGCCCGCAGTCGTGGCGCGACGACACCTTGCCCGGTCCGGTGGACGTGGCGCTGCCGTCGCTCGGTCTCACGATTCCGCACGCGGAGATTTTTTCGCGCGACTAGGCCACTCTATCGCGAGCAGGTGCTCGAGGAGCGCTGTGGCCTCGGGCGCCTCGGTGCCCGCGTAGACCACGCGGTCTTCGTAGCTCCACCGATCGAGGGTGCCCCGCTCGACGTAGAGCTTGAGCGCCTCGGCGGGGTGCACGTTGTCGTCGATGCGAAAGCCGATGCGTACGCGCTCGGTCGAAGGGCGGAGCGTGCCGTACACCTCGAGCCCGCCGTTGTGGCGAACGCGAATAGGGCCGAGCTCTCCGGGGCTGTGCTTCTGCGCGCTCACCAGGAAGCGCAGGTTCGCGGTGAGGATGCGCGTGAGGTAGAACACGCCCCAGTAGAGGACGTCGGCGGACTCCGAAGGCGCACGGGTCCACGACACGAACGCCTGGGCCCGCGCGATGATCGCCTCTTCCGCGAGAAGGAAGGTGGGTACGTCGGCGACGGCGCCTTTGGCTTTGCCGGCTTTGGCCTTGGTGGGTGCCTGCCCGTAGGCGAGCCAGCACTGGAGCGAGATGCGCGCGTCTCTGGGGTCGTCGGAGGCGACCTTCACCGGCGTGACCCGATGGGGCGTCTTGCTCGGGAAGATGACCAGTCGGTTGTGGCGAAACGCGATCTTCTTCTCGTCGCCGCCGTAGGCGAGCACCAGATCGCCGCCGCGGACCTTCTTGGGATTCGCCGCGAGAAACACCACCGCCGTGAGGTTCACGCCGGCGCCCTCGTCCTCGTGGAAGTCGTAGCGGTCGCCGGTCATGTAGCTCGACACCTGGAGATGCGGCGCCCAGCAATTGGGAATGATCTGGAACAGCGGCTCGCGGGCTTGCTCGTAGGCGCTCACCAGGGGCGGCGCCCACAGGCTCTCGCGAAAGAGCCGCAGTGTCTTCGACCCTTCGTGGATCCACGCCGCGCGGTTCTTCCGGCGCTCGCTGGCGAGGAACAGCGACTGCCCGTCGTGGCCCATCTCGCGAACCAGTCCCGGCTCGAGCTTGCGTTCGAGAGAGGCCACTTCCGCGAAGATGGTCTCGAGCGCGGACGCCGAGAAGAAGTCGTCCACCACCAGATGCGCCCGCGGCCGTTCGTGCTCGATGTTCATGCGCGACCCACGCATACACCGAAACGGGCCCGCATACCCCTACTCGCAGCAGCAGCGCTTCCACTCCGCGACGGTGCCGCCGCCACACTTCGAGAGAGTGTCCACAGCGCCGGTAGATGCCTTGCAGCTCGCCTCACTCCCGAAGGTCTGGCCGGTTCCGCCCGCAAATTGCGAACACTTGGTGGAACACGTCTTCCCCGTGCGGCCGCAGATGGTTCCGCAACCATCGAGGGTGTACTCGCAGGCCACGACCGCAGCCAGCTTGCCGGCGTCCACCGGCGGAAGTGCGGTGCCGTCTTTCACGCAGCGCTGAAGGCTCTCGCCGGTGAGGGCGCTGGGAACGGCCTGGCAAGCGAAGCCCGTGGGGCACGAGGCCGCGCGGCAGTCTCCGGTGCAGTACGAGTCGAGCGCCGTGAGCCCGCCGCGGGCGTCGAGCAGACAATCTCCCGAGAGACAGTTCGGCTGCGACGTGACCACGCAGAGATCCTTGTCGCAACCCGCGCTGCAGCTCTTCCCCACGTCGGCGGGAATCTCGGTGGGCGCGGCGGCATCGGCCACGGCGCCGCCCCCTCCACCGGTCGTGGACTGCGAGCCCGACGAGCAGGCAACGGCAGCGAGCGCCATGAAGAGTGCGCTACCGAGAGCGCGGACCGTAACGGAGGGAGAAGGCATCGTGTTCGTTCCTGGTGGGCTTCGAAAAGCGAAGGTGGGGGCGAAACGCCCTTGCGCCCCTTCGGCTTACGGAGCTTCGACGCCAATTTGCGGCGCGTTCGGTCCCCTCAGGTGCGGCGGCTCATGACGGCTTCGCCCACCTCGAACATGCGCACTGCCCGAGCCGGCAAGTCGACGGTGAACGCGCCGTGGGCCTTGCGGAGGTCGGGGCGCGAGGGATCGAGCACGTCGAGTAGCGTTTGCGCGCCGGAGACGGCAACGCTCGCCACCAACTTGTCGCGGGTGGGGTTCATGACGAACACCACCTTCGGCGCACCGGCCGCGTCTTCGTGGACGCTGACGTGGGCTTGTTCGTGGTCCACCGTGAAGGTGGGAAGGCCGAGCTCCTCGATCTTGCGCGCCACCAGGCGGTCGACGGTGACCACGTCGTCGAGCGGCTCGAGCTCGAGGCCGCGGACGTCGGCCGGCTCCGCCAGCGGCCGCATGGAGCCGTCGCGCTCGGGAACGCGAGGCCCGATGGTGACCTGCACTCCGCCCCGGGCAATGGCCCGCAGCGACTCGAAGAAGGGCAACTTCACGCCGCCGGCCAGCGCGCACA
Source organism: Polyangiaceae bacterium (assembly GCA_013141295.1). Taxonomy (GTDB): domain Bacteria; phylum Myxococcota_A; class Polyangia; order Polyangiales; family Polyangiaceae; genus JABFRG01. The sequence continues at coordinate 6,454 of JABFRG010000371.1, read as the reverse complement.
CCACCCAGGACGCGCCCTTGGCGCTCTCTTCCAGGGCCTCGCCACCCGCATACGCATAGGGCACGCCGCGGAGCGTGAGCGCTCGCTCGAAGGCGCGCAGATACTCCTCGGCCATCGACATGGGCGACTCGCCGAGACCGAAGTCGTCTTCCAGACAGCTCTGCTGGAAGCTCGCGCCGGAGACGTTGAAGGCCGCCGGGGTGATGGGCCCGAACGCGTGGGCGGCGCGGGCGAGCCGGCGAATGGACCGCGGCATGACCAGGCGCACCGGAGCCCGACGACGGAGCGTATGAAACTGCGTTCGCTCCAGCGCCGAGAGGAGCGCCTTGTAGCGATCGGCGAGCGGACGGGGCGTGCCGTGCACGTCGATGGGCGCGCCGACCCAGCGATCGCGATCCACCGCCATGTACAAGCTGAAGCCCCGGAGCCCGTAGGCCATGGCCGCGAGAATGGTGTAGAGTGAATCTTCTTCGTCCATGGGCGCGAAGAACGGGGGAAAGCCCACGCCCACCTCGGCGCCGTAGGCCGGCTGCCCCACGCCCTCGCAGCGGCTGGCCAGCTCGGTGGTGCGGCGGGCCAGGATGGCGTGCGCCTCGGGGGTGGCGTGGTGGTAGTAGTCGAGCGCCACGATGTCGATGGCCTTGCCCATGCGCATGGGGTTCAGCGGCGTGGCCGCCTCGCCGAGCGGCATGTTGTGCATGGTGGGCGAGTGGAAGCCCGCCTCTTCGAGGGCCCGGGCGAAGCGCCGGAGCGCGCCCGAGAGCAGCTCCTCGTGGAACTCCACCCAGTCCATGTGACGCACCAGATCTTCGGGCACCTTGGCCTCGAAGCGCTTGGGCGGCTCCACCTCGGCGAACTGCAGGAGCGCGTCGTTCCAGGCGGCGCGAAGGCCGTGGATGCTGGCGTACTTCTCCCGGAGAAAGTCCCGAAACAGGCGGATGGCGTCCGGGTGGTAGTCCTGATCGTACGGTCCGTCGCGAAAGTAGAGGGCGCCCTCGTTGTCGACCTGCACCATGACGATGGGGCCGTTCGGATACTGCAGGTCGGCGAGCTCCTTGCCCACCGCCTCGAACCAGCGCGCCGTCTCCTCGTGGAACACGTCGCTGGCGTAGCTGGGCACCGGGAAGGCCAGCGGCACCATGGGCAGCATCACCTTGTTGCCCTTGGGGGTCTTGGCCTGGCACGAGTCGGTCCACACCACCCGCTCCGGCACGCCGAAATACGTGAGCTCTGCATTGATGTGCGGCCCCGGCCGCAGCACCACGTAGAGATCGCGCTCGTGGCACATCTTCACGAACGCACGCACGTCGAGCCACGGCTTTTGCGAGCCCTCGTGGCCGAAGTCGAAGCTCTCCTTCGAGACCTCGTGAACGCCCCAGGGCACGTAGATGTCGACGATGCGGAGCCCCATGGCCTTCATGGCGTCGAGGCCCTTGCCCCACTCCTCGCGGGCGTGACGGAAGTAATGCATGGCGCCGCCGTAGAGCGGCAGCACGGGGGTCTCTCCGCCGAGCGAGAGACCATGCGGATGGACTTTGACGGTGCGTTCTTCCGAGGCCATGGAGGGGCGTCGACTTTACACCAGCGCCCTGGGGCTCCGCTGGGGAAGATGGGCTATACTCACCCCATGGCCGCCGCAGCCTCGCACCTTACGCCCCAGCCCCCCGGCCCTGGCGCCGCGCTCGCCGCTTCGCTCCCGGAGCAGCGCATCGCCATCAACGGGGTGAGCTGGAAAGACTACGTCATCCTCCGTGAGGCGCTCGATACGCCTGGCCTGCGTATGACCTATTGCCAAGGAGTGCTCGAGATCATGGTGCCTTCACGGGAGCACGAGCTGAACAAGAAGAGCATCGCCCGACTGGTGGAGCTGTATGCGCTCGAGAAGGATTTGCCGCTCATCGGATACGGCTCCACCACCTTCCGCAAGGAAGCCGCCGAGCGCGGCGCGGAGCCCGACGAGTGCTACCGCGTCGGCACGATGATGAAGGACGGCGAGTTCCCGGACATCGTGCTCGAGGTGATTCACACGAACCCGATCCTCGACAAGCTGCATGTCTACTCGGGCTTCGGCGTTCCCGAGGTCTGGCTCTTCAAGGCCGGGGCCTTCGAGGTCTACGCGCTACGGGGCTCGGAAAGCGCGAGAGAGCCGGCCTACGAGCGGGTGGACCGCAGCGCGTTTCTTCCGGATCTCGACTTTGCGCTCCTCGCTTCGTATGCCACGCGCGAGGACCAACACGTCGCGCTGCGGGAGCTGCGGGACGCGCTCCGTCGGTAGAAAGGGCATCAGCCGGGGTAGCGAATCTGGGCCTGGCTCTCGCCGTAGCGCACGGTGATGGTCGAGCCCGGCCGGAGGCGCCCCTTCTCGGCGAACTGCCGCAGATTGAGGCGCAGCGCGCCCACGTAGAGCATGCCGGGCGGTGGCGGGCCCTTTGGAGGGTCGGCGAAGACCACGTTGCCGCCCTGTACGCGGTCGGTGAGCTCGTACGTGGCCGGCGTCCCGTCGGGAAACGTCACGGTCCAGGAGAGGGGGCTCGCCGGCTCCGGCAGAAGGAACACGACCACGAGGACGGAGCCGACGAAGACGGCGTTGATGCCCTTGGTGCCGGCTGCGGGCTGGAGGCTCTTGCACGCGTCGTAGTCCACGCGCGTGAACAGGAGGCTCGCGCCTCCGGAGGCGGGATCGTTCGCCGTCTCGGCGAGGCGCACGGGATCCGGCGCGGAGTCGATGACCGGGCCGTCGTGCCCCGGCGGAAGCGCACCACAGGCGCCGGCGGGAATGGCGTCGGGCGCCTTGGGTCCGCTCGGTGCAGATGCCGCTCCGCCACAGGCAACGCAGGTGAACAGGATGATCGCAGGAGAGCGCATGACTACTTCGAAGGCTCCTCGAAGATGCGCCCTTCGTTCATGAGGTCGGCGGTGGCCATCTTGAAGTTGCCGATGAGGCTCGGGTAGCGGTCGACCACCATCCGCTCGAGCTGCTCGGTGGTGAAGAACACCGCCACCGCGATGGTTCCGTCGACGTACGAGCCGCCCATTCCGAAGACGGTGTTCACGCCGTACTTGTTGGCGAACGCCTGATCGGGGATCACCGATCGCCCGCGGTCGTCCTTGGCAGTAGATGCATTCTGCACATAGAAGGCGGCATTGAGGCCTCCGGGGAGCAGGCGCGTCACCACCGGCCCTCCGGTGAGCGGCGCCGCGACCTTGATGTTGAGGTCTCCCAGCAGCTTGGCCAGCATCGGTGCGCTGGCCACGTGGTCGGCGTCGAGGAGCGGAATCGCCCGGTGCCCCACCGAGCTCCCGCGGTCGTTCCACGCAGCCTCGCGCCCCCGGGAGCCCACCAGCACGAGGCAGGGCGTGGCGTCGGCGAGCCGCGGATCGCCCTGCACGAGCGCGCGCGCGAAGGCTTGCTCCGCCGACGGTAGCCGCGCGAACGGCAGGACCAGGAACACGCGACCGAGGACGATGGTCTCGAAGGACTGCGCCATCTGGGAGGTGAACTGCCGTGCTGCCGCCTCCACGCTCGAGGCCGCGATGAAGCTCATGGTCTCCCGGAGCGCGTTGATCTCGGGGAAGGTGGCAGACGCAAGCAATCCCATTGCTCCTGATTATCACGGCTTCGCAGAAGCTCGATGGTTCGCGCGGGCCTTACGGGATTCCCGTGCGGACCTCGGCGATGATTGCCGGGGCAAGGGCTCGCACCTGCGGATCCATGTGCGCGACCCAGGCCTCGACCTTGGGCAAGTCGTCGCGGGGAAAGGCCAGCCGAGGGCGCCGCGCGAGGATGCGGAAGAGCCGCTCGGCGATGACCGCCTCGGCGCAATCGTGAATATCGACGCCGTGGCGCAAGAGAGCCGCTCGTAGCTCCGCAGCGCGCGGCGCGTCGTCGGGCTTTCCCCAGCGCGTGGCATCGAACGCGCCGTCGTGCGCGAGGGAAGCCATGTATCCACTGCGGCGCTCGGCCTCCTGGGCGAGGGTGCGGTCGAGCAAGATCTCCACCCCGACGTGGGCGATGGCCCGCGCGCTGCCCCGGTCCATCGACGCCTCGGTAAGCCACGCGAACGAGGCCGAGGACGCCTCGAGGAACGACGGCGCCCCGTGAAACGCTTCGTCGGTGGCGTGATGGAAGGCGATACCCTCGGTGACCTCGGCGAGGGCGGCGGTGGGCACCTTGGCCCGAAGCATGGAAGCGAAGTCCGGGAGCATCGACCCCAGCACGAAGGCCGGCCCTCCTCCGCGCTCCATCGCCATCACCGCGTGCCCGAAGAAGTTCACCCGGGGATTGTACCACGCTCGAGTCAGTAGCCTCGGTAGGCCTTGCCCGACTCCTTGCGAAGCTGCATCACGTTGGCGAAGGTGCGGCGGTCCTCCGGCAGGTAGTGTTCGGGGATCATCTGCTGGTGCAGGAGCTTACCGCGCGGGGTGAGCGAGAGCGTGCCCAGCATCTTGTTCGCTACGCCGCCATCGGTGGCGAGGCCGCGGCGCTTCCAGCGGTCGAACAGATCGAGGTGTCGCTGCATGGCCGGAAGGCCGTATTTCGCGATCCTTGAACGCACGCGCGTGACGGGGCTGTAGAGCATGTCGAAGGTGACGTCGCGGGTGGCTCGCTGCCCGTCGTCGAGGGTCACCACGTGGGAGACGCCCAGACCGCGCTCGGCGACGGCGTCGCAGTAGCGGTTCACGTCGCGGTGATTCAGGTAGCTCGCGCGATCGCCGAGGGAGAAGCTCGAGTTGCCGAAGCCGTGGTAGAGCACCTCGCCGTAGGCGGGGTTCATGCGGGTCCGTGCCAGCTCCCACAGCTCGCGACGCACGTGCCGCGGTGAGCGGTAGAAGCGCGCGCCCAGCTCCTTCCATCCCAGACGGTCGGCGAGCTCGCGGGCCTGGGCGTCGCTCTCGGCCGTTTCCGTGAATGGCGGCACCCGCTCCGGCTTCTGGAAAGTGCGGCTGCGGGGGTCGTCGTGGAAGGGGTAGATGAAGAAGCTGTCGATCTCGCCGCGCAGCGCCAGGAGCTCCAGCGCGTGCAGCGTCTTCTGCCACGACTCGGGCGTCTGCTTCTCCAGGCCGGTCATGATGTCGATGTTGATCCAACGAAAGCCGCGCTCCCGCGCGCGACGCACCGCATCGAGTGCAACCTGCACCGATTCGCCGTGGTGATGAAAGGCGTAAAGGTCCGGATCGAGCGTCTGCACTCCCAGGTTGATGCGGCGAAAGCCGGCGCTCACCAGCGCGTCGAGCTTCTCGTTCGAGGCGGTGACGGGCTTGGCCTCCACGGTGCTCATCTCGGTGGGCGGCGGACCGTAGTGCAAGAGCAGCGCGCCCAAGAAGCGCTCCAGCAGCGGCAGCGGCAACGCGGTGGGCGTTCCGCCACCCAGGAAGTACAGGCCGGTGCGCACCTTGCGGGTGAGCGCGCGCACGGTGGCCATCTCGCGGACCAGCGCGGTCACGTAGCGCTCCATGAGCGCGTCGTTCTCGCCGATCTTCAGCTCGTAGTGAAAGCAGTACCGGCACCGATACACGCAGAAGCCGAAGTGGAAGTAGTAGCCGGCGGCCGGCAGCGCCCCGATGACGTCGCGCTCGAACGCAGCGTCGTCGATGCTGCGTGCATGTTGCGGTCGTTCGATCTGCACCGCCGGCGGATAGGTGAGCGGGTAGTCGTGCAGATCGGGCCGCGGCCGCAGCGATGGCTCGTCCTTCCAGATGCCTTGGAGCGCGCTTTCAATCTCGGACATCGGAGGACTCCTTGGAGAAACCGTAGAACGCCAGCTCGGGCCAGTTCGGGAGCGAAGCGCAGAACGTGGCGAAGCCGGTGAGGGTGGCGAAGCGCGGGTCGAGATCGAGCGGGTCCGGGTACTCGCCCTGCAGCGCAGCCTCGGCGAGTCGCACCAGATCCGCGTGGTAGGTGGGCCAGCCCACCAGCCGCCGCAGGTAGGGCGCCCAGCGGGTCGTTCCGTCGACCACCCGCTGCGCCTCCCGCGAAAGGAGCGAGAGCCCGCCGGGCATCGACTCGAGGAGCTGCAGATCGTACCCGAGGAAGGCATCTTCGTGGAACACGCTCAGCAAGTGCCGCACCACGTGCCGCGCGTCGCGGGTGAGGCCCGTATCGGCCAGCCCCTGCGCCGGATGATACAGGAGCTGCAAGGGCACCCGCACCGGCACCTGGCCCATGAACGTGCTGCGGCTGCGCACGCGCTCGCGTTCGCTCTCCGAGAGCGTGATCGGCAGCATGGCGAGCCAGCCCACCCGCACCTGCCATTGCGAAGGCACCTTGGCGGTGAGCCCCTTGCGCACGAAGTATCCGATGCGGGCGTCGAGCAAAGCTTGCGTCATACACGCACCTCTGCGGCGTGCTTCGCGCGCATGCCGCCGCGCAAGACGCGCAAGAGGTCGGGTCCCACGAACACCCGGGGTCCGAGCCCCGAGGCCCGCAGGAACGAGAGGAGCGGCACCGCAGCGA
>JABFRG010000327.1 GCA_013141295.1 Polyangiaceae bacterium | reverse complement strand
CCCGCTCGCCCTCGCCTTGGACGGGCACCGCATGGACGACGATGTCCGCGCCGAAGTCCTCGGCCACCAGCGCGATCTCCTCCTGCGTCAACCCCACGCCCGGAGTCTACCCGCGGCGCAGCATCACGGCAAAGCCCGCGCTTCGAGGACCATCGGCAGCCCGCCCTTGGGTCGCACCGTGAAGAGCGATTCTGCTTCCACGCGGTGCCCCGTCGCGCTCCGGGCGCGGAATTGCGACGCCAAGGTGGCCAGCACCAGCGTCCCCTCCATCCAGGCGAAGGCTTCGCCGATGCAGGTGCGCGCGCCGCCGCCGAAGGGAAAGTACGACATCTTCGGACGGTCCTTGCGGGGCACTTCTTGCCATCGCTCGGGGCGAAACGCGAGCGGCTCCGGAAAGAAGCGCGCGTCGCGATGCGTGCAGTATGCAGCGGCCAGCACGATGGACCCCTTCGGCACGGTGTAGCCCCCGAGCTTCACGTCGCGGGTGGCTTGCCGCGGCAGCGTGAGCGCCGCCGGATAGAAGCGAAGCGCCTCGGCGAACACGCCCTCGACGTACCCGAGCCTCGGCAAGTCGGCCACCGTGGGCAGACGATCGCCGATGGCTTCGCGCACCTCGCGCGCCAGGCGGTCGGCCGCCTCCGGATGCTCCGACAACAGGTGAAAGGCCCACGCCAGCGCGGCGCCAGTGGTCTCGTGGCCGGCCACCAGCAGGGTGATGGCTTCGTCGTGCACCTCGGCGTCGCTGAATGCCGCGCTGTCCGAGTCCGGCCTCGGGCGATCTCCCTCGGCGTCCTTGGCGAACACCAGCATCGAGAGAATGTCGCCGGCGTCGCCGCCCTTGCGGCGCGCACGGATCATGCGGTTGACCACCGCGGAGAGATCGCGCTTGCCCTGGCGAAAGGCCACCGTGGCCTCGGTGGGAAAGAGCTGGAGCAAGCGCCCCAGCGGATGCGTGCTCTGGTGGTACCAGCGGGCGAAGGCCTTGAGCGCCGCCGAGACCGCAGCCCCTTCGCGCGCGCTCACGTCGGTGCCGAAGAGGGTGCGCGCGGCGATGGCCAGCGTGAGGCGATTCATCTCTTCGGCCATGTCCACGGCTTCGCCGTCGTGCCAGGTTTCCCGGAGTCGCAGCGCTTCCTCCACCATGGTGTCGCCGTAGGCGCGAATGCGCCCGTGGTGAAAGGCAGGCGCCATCATCCGGCGCTTCTTCTTGTGGGCCTCGCCTTCGGAGAGAAGAATTCCGGTCCCCACCAGCGGCCGGAAGCCCTCCAGGATATCGCCCTTGGTGAAGATGCCCTCCGGGTCCACCAGCACCTTGCGGACGTCGTCGGGGTTGTTCACCTGGTAGACGGGAAGCCCCATGAAGCGAAAGAACGCGATGTCGCCGTAGGTCTTCGCGTTGTTCTCGAGGAACGCCATGGGGTCGTCGCGAAACGCGCTCAGCGAGCCGATCAGGAATGCTCCGGCTGGACCGGGCGGGCGATCGCCGGCCGCATGCTTGGTGTGCGTCGCTTCCTCGATCATCACGAGCCTCCTTGAAACGAGAGCAATTGCTCGCGTTCTTGAATACCACGAACGCGAGCAAATGCTCGTGTTAAAGTGGGTGCGTGGAAAAGCCCAAGCCGCGGCGCACGCCGGTTCAAGAGCGCAGTCGCGCCCGGGTCGACGCCATTCTCGACGCCGCGGACGCGGTGTTCCTGGAGATGAGCTACGCGGCGGCCACCACCAATCACGTGGCTGCGCGGGCCGGAACGTCCATCGGGTCGCTGTATCGGTTCTTCCCGGACAAGGAAGCGCTCCTGGTGGCGCTTGCCGATCGCTACCGGGCCCGCTTGATGGAGACCCTCGAGCGGGTGAGGCCGCCGGATCCGCGCGGGCTCACGCTCGCCGCGATGGTGGCCAGCGGCATCGACGGCTTCAATGCGTACCTTGCCGCGAACCCGGGATTCCGCACGCTCATCGAGCAGGCCAATCACCCGGCGCTGCGCGAGGGAAATCGCGCCCACGACGACGCCATGGGCGCCGCCATCTACGCCATGCAGGAGCGCGTCGCGCCCTCGCCGCGCGACAAGAAGGCCCGGGCCGAGCGCGAGGCCGTGGTGGCGGTCACGGTGGCCACGCTCGGCAACTTGCAGATGCTCTCGTTCTCGCGCGACGACGCCTTTCGCAAGCGCGTGGTGGCGGAGGCCAAGGTGATGGTGGTGGCCTACCTGGCGGAGCGTCTCGGCATCGACCCCCATGCGCCGCTCGACTGAGAGCAACGATTGTGGGCAGGTGCGGCCAATGGTGGGCAATGGCGTCTCGGCCTCCGATCGTGTTGCCCTTGGTCGTCGGTAGTCTGTTCTTGATGGCCGGGGTCGCCGCAGCGGTAGGCACCGCCATGCCGACCACGCGCGACACCGATGCCATCGTCATGGGACGGATCGAGGCGTGTCCCGCAGCAGTGGAGCTGCTCGGGAGCCCCGCCACCAACCAGGTGTGGACGTTCTCCGGCGGGGGCTTCGATCGCCAGCGCGGCGCCTTTCGGGAGATCGACCGCAGCGAGGTGGTGCGCGGCGCGAAGGCGAAGGGCACAGTGCACTACGTCATCGAGCAACGCGGTGGTCCGCTGACACTCCTGCGCGCGACGCTGTCCGTGGGCTCGACCGAGGTCGACCTGGTTGCCTGCTCCAGCGGTGCGACCAAGTGAGCCCCGCGAAGCTGCTCTGCGCGCTCGTCGCTTCGCTCGCGATGGGTTGCGAAGCGCCGCCGCCGGTGGCGCCTTCACCCGGGCTCGATCGTTCCGCGACGCCAGTCGACGAGTCGGAGAGCGCACGGCGCGCGGCCGCCGAGGCAACCGCACGCGTCGACTTCGCCTGTCCGCAGGTGGCCACGGTGATGGCCTTCGATCGCCGCTACGCCAACAGCAGCTCGCTCCGCTACGTCATCGAAGGATGCGGCACGCGCGGCACCTACGCCGAGGCGTGCCAGTCGTATCCGCAGTGCCGGTACCTGCTGGTGGCCAAGGTACCGATGCCCTAGCTCACTTGGGTCCGCGCTGGGCGCAGCGGTTGTTGATGCACGAGAGCGAGGTGCCGCAGCACTCCGCGTCGTTGGTGCACTTTTCGAACTCCTGCGCGCAGGTGGGCACGGTGTTGGAGCACACCAATGCGCCGCCGGTGCCCGGTCGGCAGTAGCCGCCGCAGCACTCGTCGCCGGTCTCGCACGAGGTGCCGTCGTTGTGGCAAGGGTCGACCACCCAGAAGCCGCGCGCGTTGCCGGCGAGGAGCTCCTGCGCCGGAAGATAGAAGGCCGGGTGGCTGGGGTCGGTGCCGGGCGTGCCGTTGAGATCCACCGCGGCGACCCACAGCTTCTTGGTGGTGGGCTTGGAGCTGATGTCCGTGAAGCGGGGATCGCTCTGCCACGGGTTGATGGTGGCGATGTTGCCGTAGAGGCGCCGGCTGGTGAACACCACCCAGGCGTAGCCGCCGGAGGGCACCGGGTTCACCGTCGGCTCGTAGTTGAGCGTGGCGTCGTCGTTGTGGACCATGGGTCCGGTGGGCAGGTATCCGAGGCCGTTGGCCTTGTCGAGGCGCGCCCGGGTCTTGGTCTTCACGTCGAGCCACCAGAGCTCGGCGCGCGTCCCGGTATCGTTGTTGTCGCCGCAGCCGCCCACCGCTTCGCAGCCGGGGCCGCCGCGGGTGCCGCCGAAGTCGCGGCCGTTGTAGCGGGTCTCCACCTGGTAGACGATGGCCGCGTTGTTGGGCATGAACGAAGGCCAGATGGCGGTGTTGCCGCTGGCCGGCGTGTCGAGGTTGGTGACCGCGCCGAAGGTCATGGTGGTCTTGTCGAAGGTCATCATCGCCAGCGTCTTGCGATCGCTTCCGGCGCCGCCGTACAGGTTGAAGGCGAGGGCCTTGCCGTCGGGCGAGAAGGCGGGCGTCTCGGCGCGGAGATCCGCGGGCAAGCCAGTGACGGTCTTCTGCGTGGGGGTGATGAGCCCGGCGCCCGACGGCGTGTCGAACACCTTGCTCGCCGGCGTGCCGCCACCGCTGGAGAAGAACATCGATCCATCGGGGTAGAGCGCGGGCCAAGTGCTCACCACGCCGTTGTCGGCCATGGTGGTCTCGGTGGAGGTCTTGAGGGCGTAGGCGCTGAAGGGCTGACCGCCGCCGGCGCGCTGGGTGATGAGCGCCGCGCCGTTGGCGGAGACCGAGTGACACACACGGCAGCCTCCGGCGGTGCTGTCGCCGGCCACCAGCGCGGGGTCGGTGGAGCCGCCGCGAATACCCAGCGTGGCGCCGCCGAAGTTGGTATCGGGCCCGAGCGCACCCGTGTAGTTCTTGGCGAGCTTCGTGCCGTAGGAGTTGTAGTAGACGATGCCCTTGAGGGGCGCGCTGGCCACCTTCCACTTCTCGACGATGGGTCCGTAGGCAACGGAGCCCTTGGCGAAGGTGAGCGACACGGTGACGTCCTCACCGGGCGTGTTCGACTGCGCCAGCGAGCGCCACACGTTCTGGGGGATCGGGTGGTTGATGAAGCGCGCGCCGTTCTTCTTGAAGAAGCCCTGGTACTCGTAGTTGGCCTCGGTGATCTTGATGAGGACCGCGTCGTAGTCGGTCTGCGCGCCCGGCTCCCACTGCAGCTGCGGCGCCAGAAGGCCGCGGGGCCACACCGTGCCGTCGTAGGGGTAGAGCCACTTGAGCCCGGTGTCGGCCACCGGCGTCCCGAGGAGCACCGCTTTGGTGGCCGCGTCCACCGCGATGCCCATGGGGTCACCGCCCACGCCGCCGCGACCGCCCGCGCCGCCGCCGGAGTCCGCTCCCGCATCGCCGGCCGCCGCTGCACCGTTCTGCGTGGAGCGAATGCGAATCGTCACCGAGGTGGAGACGGTCTTGGAGCCCACGCTGGCCAGGACGTTGGCCTTGCCGCCGATGGTGCCGTTGGGCGAGAGCAGGCCGCTCGCGGCCGCCATGGCACCCACCTCGCCGCGATCGATGGCCCACGCCACCGCCACCGGGTTGCCGTTGACGGTAGCTGTATACTGCAAGGTCGGCAGCGGCTTGCTGTCGTCGACGTCGATCACCGCGTCCTTGGGCGAGATGACCACCGTGCCCTGCGTGCTCCCGTCGCCGCCACCCGAGTCGGTCTCGCCGATCGGCGGCGGGAACCCGGAGTCGACGCCACCGTCCTCGCCGCCGTTGAAAGTGGAGAGGTCTTCGCCGCCGCACGCAGCAGCTGCCGCAACACCACCCAGGAGAGCGAACAGAGCGAAATTTCGGAAGGAGCGCATTATTTACCAGCGTACCGAGGGCGCGCTCGGCGGCCACCTTTTCAGCGGCAGATGGACGCGGTTTTGCGCGATGTTCGGCGAGATGTGGGCGCCCGTGTGCGCGGCGCGGGGGAGTTACCGCGAGAGCAGATCGAGGCGCGCGCGGAGGTCGGCTTCGGCGATGCCGTGGAGGATGACCAGCTTGGTGCGCGAGCCTTGCCCCCGCACCAGCTCCACGTCCGCCTTCCGCAGGCCGAGGGCCTTGGCCAAGGTGGCCACCAGCTCGTCGTTGGCCGCGCCCTCCACGGGCATCGCCGCCAAGGCAACCTCGAGGGCTCCTTCACGGGCGCCGAGGATGGCGCTCTTCTTTGCGCGCGGCTTGGCGTACACCTCGATGCGCACGCCGGTGGGAACCGCGGTGGTGCGGAGCTCGCCCGCGGGTGCCTCGCCCTGCCCGCTCTTTGGACCATGGCCTTTCACCCCTGGTACAGTACTCCGCTATGGCGAGGTTGCGATGGAGCACCGGCGGCGAATCCCACGGGCCGGGGCTGACCGCGATGATGGAAGGGGTCCCGGCGGGGCTCCGCCTCCTGGCGGCCGATGTGGATGGCGATCTGGGCCGACGGCAGCGGGGCTATGGCCGCGGTGGTCGCATGAAGATCGAGCAGGATCGGGTGAGCTTTCTCGGTGGCGTGCGCGACGGCGAGACCCTGGGATCGCCCATCGTGATGGCGGTCTCCAACCGCGACTATGCCAACTGGGTCGATCGGATGTCGCCGGAGCCGCTCCCCTCCCCGCCGGAGGCCCTGACCCGGCCGCGTCCGGGCCACGCCGACCTGGCTGGTGGGCTCAAGTACGACCGGCGCGATCTGCGCGACATCCTCGAGCGCGCCAGCGCCCGTGAGACCGCGTGCCGCACCGCCGTGGGCGCGGTGTGCCGGCGCCTCCTCTTGGAGCTGGGGGTCGAGGTGTTCGCCCACGTCCTGCGCATCGGCGACGTCGTGGCCCACATCGAGGCAGATTACGCCCAGGTCCGCGACCGCGCACGCGCCTCGGATCTCGCGTGCGCCGACGCCGGCGCGGAGGCCCGGATGCGCGAGGCCATCCATGCTGCCTCGCACGACGGCGACACGCTGGGCGGGGTGGTCGAGGTGGTGGCGCTGGGTCTGCCGCCGGGGCTCGGGAGCCACGTGCAGTGGGATCGCAAGCTCGACGGCCGGCTGGCCCAGGCGCTCATGAGCATCCCTGCGATCAAGGGCGTCGAGATCGGAGATGGGTTCGCAGCGGCGACCCGGCGTGGCTCCACGGTGCACGATCCCATCGGCTACGACGCCAAGAGCGGACGTTTCACGCGGCCCTCCAACCACGCGGGCGGCCTCGAAGGCGGCATCACCAACGGTGAGCCGCTGGTGTGCCGCGCGGCGATGAAGCCCATCTCGACGCTCCGGCGCGCCCTCCCGAGCGTCGACGTCGCCACCAAGGAGCCGTTCGAGGCGGCCTTCGAGCGGAGCGACATCTGCGCGGTGGCCGCCGCCGGTGTGGTGGGCGAAGCCATGGTGCTGGCCACGCTGGCCGACGCGGTGCTGGAGAAGTTCGGCTCCGACTCCATGCGCGAGCTCTTGCGAAATGTGACCGCGTACCGTGAGCAGGTCTGCCAGTATTGAGCCGTGCATAGCGTTTTTCTGAGCGGGCTCATGGGCAGCGGGAAGTCGACGCTGGGAGCCATGGTCGCGGCGCGGCTGGGCCTGCCCTTCGTGGACACCGACCGCGAGCTCGAGCGCGAGGCCGGCCGCACGGTGGCGGAGCTCTTCTCCTCGGAGGGCGAGCCGGCCTTTCGTGCGCGGGAGCGCGCGCTGGCGCTCCGCCTGATGCGCGACGGTGTCGTCCGGGTGGTGGCGTTCGGGGGCGGCACGGTGACGAACGACGAGGTTCGCCACGCGGCCCTCGACGCCGGGACGCTGGTGACGCTGCGGGCACCGACCGAGACCCTGGTGGCGCGCACTGCCGCCGCAGGGTCGGTGCGGCCGCTTCTCGGAGGCTCCCCCGAAGCCATGGTGCAACGCCTACGCGAGCTCTCTCTCGCGCGCGCAGCGGCGTACGCCGAGTGTCACGGAACGGTCGGCACGGACCGGCCGCTGGAGAACGCGCTCGAGGACGTGCTGCGGATCGTCGCGCGCCGGCCCGTCGCCATGCCCCTGGGCGAGCGCAGCTACGTGGTCGACGTGATCGATGGCGACCCCTCGCGGAGCACCGATGCCATCGCCGCGCTCCGCCCGTCGTCTCTGATCGTGGTCACCGACGCCAACGTCGCCGAGGCGCGCAAAGACGACCTCGCGTCGCTGCTCCGGGCTGGCCTCGCCCCGAGCCGCGTGGTCACGCTTCCGCCCGGCGAGGTGCACAAGACGCTTCCGCAGGTCGCAGCCATCTGGGATGCGGCGCTCGGGCAGGGCATCGATCGAAACGCGGTGGTGATCACCCTCGGTGGCGGTGTGGTGGGCGACATGGGCGGGTTCGCCGCATCCACGCTCCTTCGGGGCATCCGGTTCGTGCAGCTCCCCACCACCCTCCTCTCGATGGTCGATGCGTCGGTGGGCGGCAAGACAGGCTTCGATCACCCGACCGGGAAGAACCTGGTGGGAACCTTCCATCAGCCGAGCCACGTGGTGGCCGATCTCGCGCACCTGTCGACGTTGCCGGATCGCGAGGTCCGCGCGGGCCTGGCCGAGGTGGTGAAGATCGCCCTCACCTGCGACGCCGCCCTGTTCGAAGATCTGGAGCGCGCAGGGCGGGCCGTCCTGGAAGACCGAACGCATCTCCAGGCGGTGGTGCGCCGGGCCATCGAGCTCAAGGCCTGGGTGGTGCGCCAGGACGAGCGCGAGGCCGGCCTCCGGGAGGTGCTCAACTTCGGCCACACCATCGGGCACGCCGTCGAATCGGGTGCAGAGTACACACAACTGCTCCACGGGGAGGCCATCGCCATGGGGATGGTGGCGGAGCTCGCACTGGGCGAACGTCTAGGCCTCTCGCCGAGCGGCCTTCGGGGTCGGACGGCGCGGCTGCTGGAAGCGCTGGGCCTGCGCGCAGAGCCCTCGAACGCCGAGATGGTGGCTGCGCGGCCGTTCCTCGGCGCCGACAAGAAGCGGCGAGGCAGTCACGTTCGGGTACCCCTGCCCTCCGCTGTGGGAGCCTGTACGGTGCACCCATTGGAGCTCGCGCTTCTGGAAGATGGACCGAATTTTGGCTCTTTGCCCTCGGCGCCCGTACCATGACGTTGCGGCTTCGGATCCCCGAGGCCTTGGAGGAGTCATGGGAAGCGTGTTCAAACACTTGTTCCGAGTAGGCGCAGCGGCTGGCGTTGCGCTGGCGCTCTCGACGGCCTGCGAGACGAACAATCAGTCGTTGGTGATCACGGGTGCGATTCCTCCAACCGTTTCGGCCGGGGTCTGCACGTTCACGCCGAGCGACACAACCGTCTCCAATCCGACGATGGACGTGGCGTTCTCGGACACCTACGTAATTCACGCCGCGGTGCTGAGCCAGTTCGTGGATCGAGCCAACAAGGACGTGCCGCGCGCCGAGTCCAATTCCGTGAGCGTCACCGGGGCGGAGGTTCGAGTGACCGATGGTCTCGGGGGCGAACTGGGAGCGTTCACCACGCTGGTCAGCACCACGATTATTCCCCCGGCCGCCACGGGCTCCGTTCCCATCACGGTGGTTGCCCCATCGATTGCTGCGCGATTGCGCAACGAGCTGAAGCTGGGCGAACGGCGCCAACTGGTGATCTTCGCCAAGGTGTTCGGCCAAACGCTCGGCAACAAGAGTATCGAGAGCGGCGAGTACCAGTTCGTCATGACAGCGGTGAAGGGCGCCCTCATTACGTTCCCGACCGATACTGACGACCCCTCGACCCCCGGCCGCGACTGCAACATCCCCACGAAGGATAAGACGATCGACGACAAGGTGTGCGCTGTCGGCTCGGACGCTGTGTTCACGTGTACCCTTTGTCGCGAACGCCTTGGCATCACCAACCCTCTGTGCGCGCCCCCGCCCTGAGCGCACGCTGCACCCACGCCGTCGTTGTCTCGAACGACCCAAAGGAGCAAGGTAGGCGGCGCATGAAGCGTCGCTCCTTGCTTCTCTCCTTTTGTATTGCTGCGTCGGCCGGCGCGGTGTCGCTCGCACCGGGTACCGCCAACGCCGACCCGCAGACCTCGGTGGCCCTCACCATCGGCGGAGGCGGGGCCGATCTTCGCACGTCGCCCCGACCGGTCTTCCACCTGGGCGGCTGGGCCGACATCTTGTTCTTCCGCAACCGCGAGTCGGACATGGCGCTGGGGCCGTACCTCAGCGTCGACACGGCGGCGTTCGACACCTTTCACGTTGGAGGTGGCCTCAGCTGGCTCTTGCCACTGGGGAGCCCGGTGCTGGTCGTCTCCGGAGGCGCCCTCGCCCAGAAGTCGGCGTTCGGTTGGGAGCCGGCGCTGCAGACCTCGCTCTTCTTCGGTTCGCGCAGCTTCAACTTTCACTCGGTGTACGGCTTCGCCATCGGTGGCTTCGTGCAAGGGCGGCTCGGGGTGGGCGGGCTCGACGGAACGCGGCAGGCCGATGTGGTGGGTGGGCTGCAGGTGGACGTGGCCATCCTGGGTCTGCCGTTCGTGCTGCTGTACCAGGGCCTCCGCGGGCGGCCGGCGACGATTCGGTGAGTGTCCGTCCAGCTCCCCTCCGCTGAGAGCTTGCGCGCGCCGCGCGTTGAAGACTTGGAAGGTGACCCTGGCCGGGGCTGCCCCGCGACGCCTACGCTTCCCCGCGAGTCCGTTTCACGTGAAACGCGGACCGGGCCACCCCGCTCACCTCGCCTCCCGCGCCCACTCCTGGTCTCCACCCCACCTCTTAACGTCCGGTCGAGACGCGACCGGGCTGGCGAGCGCCGACGACGACTCGCGACGGGCCCCCGCCGACCCGCCACGCCTGTTTCCCGTGCA